>JAYYQC010000468.1:0-10386 GCA_036128675.1 Myxococcota bacterium
GAACGCTACTCGCCGATGACATGGGGCTCGGAAAAACCCTTCAAACGATGAGTGTACTTCAAGTGCCGGTGCTGATCGTTGCCCCGACCAGTGTTGCGTTCAATTGGGTACGAGAGCTCGCTCGATTTCGGCCAGACCTTAGAGTGAATCACTATCGAGGGCCCAAGCGGAGGCTCGACGATGCTGAGGTCACTGTCACCAGTTACGCACTTTTACGAATCGACGAGGAAAAGCTGAGTCAGGTCGATTGGACGATGGCGGTTCTGGACGAAAGTCAGGCCATCAAGAATCCAGGTAGCCAAGTGACACAAGCGGCATTCGCACTTCGCGCTCGCTATCGTATCTCACTGACCGGAACGCCGATCGAAAACCACCTCACCGACTTGTGGAGCCAAATGCACTTCCTGAATCCAGGGCTACTCAATGGTATGCGCAGCTTCGAGCGACGCTATACGAAGCCCATTGCACAAGGAGATAACGTTGCGGTGAAGCGACTTCGTCAAGTCACGGGTCCATTTATCTTACGGCGAACCAAGTCCGAGGTTGCACGCGACCTACCTCAGAGAACCGAGTACAACCTCTATTGCGAATTGTCGGACTCAGAGAATGAGCTCTACGAGACACTTCGAGCCGCGACTCAAGAAGAACTCCTCAAAGAACTGAATCCAAATATTGATGCGATGAGTGTTCTCGCTGCACTTTTGCGCCTTCGCCAAGCTGCGTGCCACCCGGCCTTAATTCCCGGGCATCAAGCTGCATCATCCTCCAAACTCGAGCTTCTTTTCGACCACCTCGAACGAGCGACTGAGAATGGACACAAGTGCCTCATTTTCTCGCAATGGACGCAACTACTCGACAAAGTTGAGGACCGCCTCAAAGCCAAGCCATGGACAGCCTGGACCAGGCTCGATGGTAGTACCAAAGACCGAGGGAAAGTCGTCCAAGACTTTCAAGAGAAACCCGATGTACAGCTGATGCTGCTGAGCCTTCAAGCGGGCGGTACTGGACTCAACCTAACTGCTGCCGACCATGTTTACCTTCTCGATCCCTGGTGGAACCCAGCCGCCGAAGCCCAAGCGGCGGACCGAGCTCATCGAATTGGTCAAACAAAACCAGTATTTATCCATCGCCTCGTCGCGAAAGATACCGTTGAAGAAGCTATCCTGGAGCTCCAAGCCGCGAAGAAGTCTTTGGCCGAGGCCGCAATTGGAGATCGTTCCGATGCAACACGCATCACTCGGGAAGATATCTTGGCTCTTCTCACCGCGGCCTAACCATTGAACTTCCAATGCTCTGTCTTACCTTATGGGCAGGAGCAAATGAGTGGACCAATACGACTATGACGCAATTGTAATAGGTGCCGGTTTCGGAGGACTCGGTGCAGCGCTAACCCTCGCTGAGTCGGGGCTAAAAGTCGGCCTGCTCGAAGCCCTTAACTATCCCGGCGGCTGCGCAAGCACGTTCAAACGGCGCGGCTACGCTTTTGAGAGTGGTGCCACCCTGTTTTCCGGTTTCGCCGACGGCATGTACTTCGAACAGGTTATTCAACGCTACAATCTTCCGGTGACCATCGACTGGATTGATCCCCTCGTGGAGATCCGAACCCCTGGATGGAGTCTTCCCGTGGGGCGGTCCCGCGAAGCGCTGGTCGAGGCACTCGTGTCGCAAGGTGTGCCTGAAGTTGCCCTGCGCGAATTCCTTGAGATGCAACGAAGTGTCGCGGACATCCTTTGGGGACTCTTTGACGACCCCGACCTCCTGCCACCTTGGAACGCTGCTGCACTACTGAGGCATCTTACGCGCCTACCCCGCTACACAAAGCTGGCAAGCCTGGTTGGTCGCTCACTCCATTCAGTACTAAAACGCTACAACCTCGAAAACGAGGAGCCGCTCACAACATTCCTAAATGCCCTGTGCCAAATAACGATTCAAACCGAGCTAAAGGAAGCCGAGGCTCCTTTCGCGTTGGCAACGATGGATTACTACTTTCGAGGAACCGGTCACGTTCGAGACGGGATCGGGTCGCTAGCAACTTCGATGGTCACCGCGTTCGAACGAGCGGGCGGCACCATGCATTACACGACCCGCGTCAAGGGATTAGAGCAATCGAGCAACGGATGGGAAATGAAGACAACCAAAGGTAGTCTAACATCGCGCTTCGTTCTCGGTAACCTCTTACCACACGCCGCCGAACAACTCTGCCCGCAAGCCCCGACCGGGAGCCGCGATAATCTCAAAAAGAGGCTGAACTCTGGCTGGGGAGCAGCAATGCTCTATCTTGGAATCAAGCACCATGAAGGGTTACCGGATAAAGCGACCCACATCGAAGCAATTCGAGACCCGTCCAAGCCATTCATCGAAGGCAATCACATCTTCGCGTCTCTCTCCGGCCTCAATGACCAAGGCCGCGCTCCCGAAGGTCAAAGGACGCTTACCGTCTCAACGCATGTGCCTTTCCCCAAATATTCAGCCCTTAGCGGAGAAGAGCAAGGTCGCTATATTGCCTCCATACAAGCGTCTATGCATGAGACTCTCGGGGCCTTAGCACCGGAACTGAGCGAGCATATCGCCTTCTCCATGACTGCATCACCTCGAACATTTGAGCGCTTCACAAAACGCCCGCTTGGTCGGGTTGGTGGCGTTCCGCGCCGAGTAGGTCTGCAAAATTATCTTACGATTGGGCCAACCGAATACGCACCCGGATTCTTTTTGGTCGGCGACTCCGCGTTTCCAGGACAAAGCACCCTCGCTTGTGCCCTTGGCGGACACCGCGCAGCAACGAAAGTCTTGCGAAAGGTTGGTGAAGTGAGGCTTATTGAGCCGATGCGACCTGAGGCACCGGAGACTTCTGCGCCTCAACACTTGCCATAAGAATGTTCAAGTACTGCAGTTCTTCGTGAAAGTCGAAGTGGCTATTTGTGAGTTTCCGGATGAGATTCGACATGAAGCCCGAATTATTTCTCTGTCGAATTGCAAAGAATTTGAGCAAATCGAAACGAAGCCCCCGGTCCAGCTGAGCGAAAAAGTGAATATAGGGTTCTTTCGCGCCCATCTCGATAGGGGTCGCAAAAAGTTCATAAAAGAGATCGAATCCCTGCGTGTCATCCAGGCATGTAAACGCCCAAGCCAGCCCTCGCTTCACCGCTTCATCTTGAGCCCGATCTGAATCAGCAAGAGCTTTCAGCTCTGACATAAAGCTGCGGTCTTTGAGATTACCAATGACGTAGAGAACGCTGACCAAGAGATTGGGGTCGAAGCCTTTGAGAACTTCGCTGACAACGTCAAGATAGAGTTGACGCTGTGAGCGGTAACCCGCCAAGCCCATCAAAGCATTGGCCATCACTCTCGGCGTCGGAGACTCGACGCGCTCTCGAAAATATCGAATAAGCGACGGGTCCTTGAACACCGATAGAACTTCCAGAGTATTGGCGACGATACGCTCATCCTCATCGGTAAGGCCATTGAGCAAAAATGGAATGGCACGACGGCCATACAACGCGGCAATCATTTTGGCGGCGTTCATTCGGACTCTGAGTGTCTGAGAGCGCTCTCGGGCCATCATGATATTTGCTAGGAATTGGATCGACTCGTAGCGGGTACTTGTTTGAAGTGCATCAAGCACTGCGATTTGGATTTCCTCACGTTCAGAATGAAACTGCTCAAAAATGACTTCAGTGCTTTCCTGTTCATCTAGATTGCCAAGCCCAAGAATAATTGTTTTTCGAAGAACATCGCTGGGCTTTTCATCTAATAGATTACTCATGCGACGCTGATAATCAGTTGGCTTTAAGTAAGAGAGTGTCTGCACAGCTGCAACGGACTCCGCTCGCCTTCCCTTTTCGACAAACTGATAAAGTACGTGCACCCACCGATTACGAAAGAAACGCATAGATACCAATGCGCCGATAATAAACCCCAGAAGCATCGCCATTAAGATGACCCGGTGATCTTCGGAAAAGAGCGACGAGATCAAACCGAGAACCAACGTGAGGGGCAAACCAGGGACCGTAAAGTAAAAGAGCTCGCGTAAACTGCGCAGCAACTTCTTGGGGGATCCCGCCATCGAGTTGAAAGTGATCTGCATCGACGGTGCAAAGAAACAACCTTCAAAGACGCGTCGGGCCATCGAGAGAGCTAAGAAAGCGGCCAACTCACCGATCGCCGCTGCGACACAGAGAAATATGAGCATCGCAACAAGATAAGAGGTCATCAAGATAATTGGCGAGACATGTTTCTGACGTAAAAGCCAACCTACCGATAATGATACTGCGATAGTTAGGGCGGCTGCGATGATATAGTAATCGGTCATCACATCACGGATTGCCTGATACGACTGCAGCTCCTCTTTGAGTACGACGGTCGTCAGATAGCTTTCTGTACTCTTCAAGAGGCCCAAAAAAGTTGTCAGGACTACAAATACACCGAGGAACGGCTTCACAATTTCTTTGGACCGTTCGGCTAAACCTGGCGAGGTCGCTTTCCCTTCTTCATATTTGATTTCGAGGTTCGCAGTGGGGCCAAACTGCAGAATAAAATAGACCGCTAAAAATACGTATATGACGCCGGTGACGAGCATCGCCTCGTTTGGTTCCATATTGGAGCGTAAGGTCTTGGACCCGGAAAGCGCGAGAATGGTACCGATTTCCATCGCCGTTCCCTGGAACGCAAAATAAGACTCACGATGAGCAGGGTTAACGTGGCGAACAATCATCTCAACTGCAAACCAGCGATGCAGCGCGGTACTAACAATGATGAGAAAGTACCAGAGGAGCGCCTGAAAATCGGCGAAACCCGATGCTCCAGCCAAAGCCGCGATAGCTCCCGCGAACCCAAGGGTAGCCACTGTGGCGGTTTTCGCGAACTTGCGACGCTCCCAATCGTAGTTCTGAAGTAACGCAGAGAAGATGAGGCTACCAACACCCGCTACAACCAACGCAACCCAGGGCGGGTACCGGGAAAGGATAAACGCCTCAGACATCAGACGCCCAAAGTTAAGCGCCGCGCCGGTAAGCGCCCCTAAAATCAAGACCCCATATCGATTATGCAAAAACATCGACGCCCAACTACGAGAAAACTGCTCGGTTAATCCTCGCCCTCATCTCCATAGGTAATGGCATCATCTACTGAGCCAAAGACACCACCCGGGTGGTTTTCTTTCAGAGCGTCGGGTACCGCCTCAAGCGACGCCATTACAACACGAGTATCGAGTCCAAGCCGGCCGCCTTGCTCTAAGGACAACAACGTAAATTCTTCGACTTGTGCTCCTGGCAAAGCTCGAAGGTCGATAATACTAAACATATGAGAGCCCGACGCTATCTGTCGAATACCAGATTGTAGCGCTGCGCGAAGACGGACACAGTACGCATCGCTAAGCTTAAGTTCGACTTCTTCTGGTTCAGCGGCGGCCTCTGCACTCGCATCAGCCTCCCCTTCTGCTGCTTCTCCCTCAGGAGCAGCCTCAGCGGGCGCATCTGCGGGCTCTTCGGCAGCTGGCATGATCGGCGTCAAGGCGGTGAGGGTTGGCCCTTTCAAAGAGATAACTTTTACATCGCGACTGAAAAGAAATTCGTCGTAGAGAACCTCAAGTTCGGCTTTATGAAACGGCTTGTAGATATGACCAGAGAATTTCAAACGCATCGCATCAGAAAATGCATTTGGAACATCACGCATGTAGATTCCGACAATAGGAACATCGCTGTTCAACTTGATAAGAGAATCAACAAAAGCTGCAAGGTCGATATTTGGGAGTTCGGTATCCACTAAGACAAGGTCAAACTTTCGTTCGTCCATATACTGACGAGCAACCATGCTGGTCTTGGCGTAGGTCACTTTGACCGCGTCACCAAGCAGTTCCTTGAGGCGCGTGCTGACCATTTCAAACTGGTCTACAACGAGGATGGCGAAGGCGCTCTGCTTAGAGACTTCTACCGGCTGCGATTCTTCTTCTTCTTCCGCACCATCCAGCGATACACCGAGGACATCTGCTACCCGTTTACGTAAGTCATCAGGAGATACCGGCTTGACGATATAACTTTTGATCCCATCAACCATCATTGCCTTAATAACTGATGTACGGACCTCTGCGGTAAGTAGGACGACAGGCGTTTGAAATCCAAGATTCCGAAGCTCACGCAAGGTTTCGGGGCCGTCCTTACCTGGCATGTTGATGTCGAGTAGGAGCAGGTCAACTGCAGAGCTCTTCACGATTTCAAGGGCGGCGTCTCCTCCATCGGCTTGAAGTACTTCAAAATGCTTTTCCAGCGATTTCGCAATGACCTTGCGGTCAACTGGCGAATCATCGCAAATCAAGACGCGTTTCATTCTTTCGGGTCCAATCGTCCGTAAATAAGAACATGCCTGTCGCCAAACGCCTCAACATGAAGTTCTTGGAGTCCAGCCGCGCTACATTGACCGGAGATTTCCTCGGGCGTAAAAGCGGCACACAACGAATGGTAAAAATCTTTTTTGAGTACCTCTGGTTCATCTCCAGAATAAGTTTCCACCATTTCTTTTGCTTCACTTCGCGACGGAGGTCGCCGTAAATCAGAGATATGAATCCACCCATCCTCGCGCCCTAAAGATTTCAAGGCCTCCCAAAGTTGCTCGGGTTCATGCAGATGATGAAGTAAAGAATTGCTAAAGATGAGGTCAAAGCCGTGCGCATCTTCGAAGCCATCTAGAAGTGCCTCAACCCACTTGATGTTAAGACCTTCTGAGCCCGGCTCGCTGGCTGCACGCTCAAGCATGGTGGGCGCACCGTCAACGCCAATCACCTCCGCATTTGGAAATGCGCGCGCGAGTCGACGGCTAAAGTCACCAGGACCACAACCCAGATCCAAGATTCGACGAATATGAAGCGCGGGAGGTAGTCGATCTAAAGCCTCCTGAAATAGGGAAGCATGGCCTGCGGCAAAGTCAGCTTCGGCATAAGCGACGACCTGTTCGACGTCGTCCATGAGTTCCGGCTCGGGAACTCTCTCCATCAATGCATCGCTCTCCGCCATAAGGGATCAATATCGCCAACCCAGAGACGGTCGCAAGCAGGGCCGTCGGAGTCTTCAAGAAGTCTTAGAGCGATGCTATGAGAGAGCTATGATGTATCGAAAGCTCCTCCAAACCCTTATATCAGCATCCATTTTTACGGTTCTCGCCTGTTCAAGCCTTGATAATATCCCGATCTCAGAGAGCTCGGAGACACAGATCGAGGGCGCAACCATCTTCGAGGCATTCGCCGAAGACCTTGGCTTCGGTGAATTTATGAATATCCGCCTGGTTGAGAACGAAGCACTCGAGAATCAGGGTGTCTCGAAGAACCAGATCGACCAGGTCTTCATCACAAAGCTGACCTTAGAGATATTATCGCCGAGCGACGGTGATGATTTCACGTTTCTGGAATCCCTGACGTTCAAGATTCGCGGCGAGGGTCTGGAAACACTGGATATCGCACGCGGCGAGAATTTCGAGGCAGGCCTCACGAAAATTGGGCTCGACATCGTAGGCGTCGATATTGCTCCCTACGTCGTCCTAGATTCAATGGATATCACCACCGAGGTCGATGGTCGTCGACCAAGCAATGATCTGACAGTCCGCGCGACCATTGACCTAGATGTCGACATCAATGTCGAAGGCATCCTCTGTGGCAGCGAATAACCTACCGCCTGTGGCACGGCCTCGCTACCATCCGTTTTACTGCGAGGAAAACCTCTGGTGGTGGACCTACAATCTTTCCAGTGAAGAGCGCGCGTCAGCCCACGTCTTGGTCATCTCGAACCCGGCGCGCCGTGCAGCCATTGGGCTACAGAAACTAGGTCAAGCGCCGGTGGGACTCATGGTTTGGGACTACCATGTCATTGGTATCCAACACCTCGGTCCCGAGGCTTGGGTGATTGATTTCGATACCAACGCGGCCGAGCACCGCATCGAGGCAAGTTGGTGGCTGGCAAAACAAAGCCAAATCATCGCACACGTGACGCCCGAATTTGAGCCACTCTTTCGCCCCATTCCAGCCGGCACATACCACGAGGCTTTCTCTTCGACACGAAGTCATATGCTCGATGAAAAGGGTAACTATATCCATCCGGCACCAGCCTGGCCCTGCATCGAGTCAGACTCAACCTACCTGGCCGAGGTTGAGAGCCTCTTGGCTACGGACGCCTCCGAGGGTTGGCATCGCATTGGTGACCTCTGGAAGAGTCTCAAGCGCCCTTAAGGGTGAAGGCCCCAGGCCGTGACCAACCGACGCGCAACGACATGGGGATGCAGACCAGAGACATCCTCTGCATTCGGCATCTCGCGGTAATTATCCAAACGCTGGGTATTCAGACGCTGGAGGTCCTGCATCGTTGGAAACTCGTGAAAAAGTGGATAGCGCTGCCGGTGGGTATCCCAGACCGTCTGAAGGCGCCCGAAGGTATCAAACACGTTGCGGGCTAGGTACCAGCCATCCCCCTGAGACAATACCAAAGCACGCACCCTTGAATCCTCGAGACTTCCTTCCCCCAATGCAATGATACCGGCAGGAGATTGTCCGATACTTCGCTTGAGCAGTTCGTACTCTTTTTCATGCCACCTTTTCCAGCCATGCTTGCGGACAGCCGCCGCGAAGTCACAACCAAAGCTGTGCTCTACAAGTCGGTCGAGATCGGTAAAGGGTAATCCCAACATCGCGCTCGCAGACGCACCAGTCAGCGCGACTCCACCACCAAGGGGGCCTACGAGAACCTTCGGACGATCGAGGTACAATGCGGGATAGGGGTCATAGTAGCCCACGCCAACTCCAACTTGGGCGCGCTCTATTTCGAGAGGTTATTCAGCTGTACCAAACGCGGTGCAGCCTTCTTCAATCGCCCACGCCTTAGGGTAACAACTTTCTACCGTCATGCGACCCTCGTCGGTCACTCTCAGGATCCCAAGGCCAAGGGTTAGTCCATCAAAACGCACGACGACGTAGCCTTTCGAGCACTGCTGAGCATGCGCCAGGGTGATCATCGTACGGGACAAAAAAGCATCAGCCTGGGTACTGCTCTCAAGATGAACAATACTCGCGGTGGCGTGATGCCCAAGAAACGAGACTGCTGCGGTCGTTAGCTTTGGTACCGCGCTGTCGGTGTACGCGAATGGAATTCCATGCGCCTCGGCCTGATCGGCGAGGTCCGCATGGTCGGCATTCACGATAGACACGGAGCGGCGATTACTCTGAAAGAAGTAGATATTCTCCAAGACGGGAGCAGGTACCCCGAATCGAGTAGTGAGCAAGGTCTTCAGAGACTGCTGGTCTACGGACTGCACGCGCTGGGCGAGCGACGGGTAGGATTGAGCCAACTGCAGGGTCATGACGGCCTCCCTGATCCTTCAATGCGACGAAGGACCGCGACAAAGAATCCCCCACTATCGTTTTGATGTGGGTAAATCCTGGCCGCGGCTTCTATACCTGGCAAAAACTCTTGTCCATTCCATTGTCGCAGTCCAGGGGAAAACCTGACCGCCGGAAGCTCTATTTTTTCAAAAAGTACTTTATACGATCCAAACCGGGTCAGTGCGTCGGTCAAGACAGCCTCATTTTCCTCCGGCGCGAAGGTACATGTGCTGTAGACGACGACACCTCCTACCTTCACCAGCTCAAGAGCCCGAATCAAAATACGACGCTGCCTCACCGCAAGTTCGGCTCGGAACTTTGGATCGATCGGCTTGAAATGAAGGCCACCGGACTTCCGCGCGGTTCCCTCACAGGTACATGGAACATCGGCTAAAACTCGGTCAAAGACCCGATAGCGTCCGGGGAGGAACCGACTCGCATCACCCTTTGTAAGTGTGAGGTTGATAAAACCAAGTCGCTCCTGATTCATCCGCAGCGAACGCATTCGATTGATATGACGGTCATTCGCGACGATGGTCCCACGTTGAGACATCCGCCCAGCGATTTGCATCGTCTTGCTTCCCGGTGCGGCACACATATCTAGGACATGCTCGCCCGGCTGGGGGTCCAACAACATGACCGGGTACATCGAGACCTGCTCTTGGATATTGAGAAGGCCGGACCGGTATTCAACTCTATTACCAAATTTGGATGCGTTAAGGATTTTCAGTCCCTCGGGCACATCCGGTATCGGCTCAACTTCATAACCATCATGCTTCAATCGCTCGGCCAACGCATCGCGGGTGGTCTTCATCGGGTTGGCGCAGACGGTCACAGGAAGTGGACGGGAGAGCGCAGCTTCAAACGCATCGTAGTCGTCGACGATGTCTCGATAACGCTGGAAAATGTGCTGCTCTGGTTTGTCGCTCACCGCGCGCTCCTTCACAAAGGGGTCAGAGGCGCGGGTAGCGGAGATAATCCAGGTTGTCTAGGGAGTGGGCTCAGCTTCTCTCAGCTCCCCTACTTAGGTG
>JAYYQC010000469.1:0-8940 GCA_036128675.1 Myxococcota bacterium
CTCTTGGGTTGGTGGAGGCGTAAACTCGCAAAGAAACATTATTTCGGTATCGCATGGATAGCCGTACCACGCGTTTCGAGAGGCTAGTGAGGTCGCAACACACGTCTCGTCTTGATTGTTACTGGGCTGTCCGGAATCCCAAGCAGTGTAATCAACCGGCGTACCATTGACCCAAAGCCATGTGCCATTTTCAGTAAGCTTATTCAGTCCGATCCAATAAGGAGAGTCAAAACCCAAGTTAAAAGCGGACCAGATTGTACCAATATGCGATTTATCTTCTTCGGAATCAACGACAACAAGACTCGCTCCTAGAGACGTGCACCCAATTTTTGCCTCTTGGTAGGTTCGCGGGTGATGACAGATCGCATAACGCCCCGATGGCATGCAGACTGGCTCACTTTCCTCGCCGCCCAGGCGGGGAATATTCTTATTAAGCGCGTCAAAAAATGGAAGAATGGATGCCGGGCCACCTAACGCCTCCCACGCTTCCCACTCTTTTGCTTCCGCTTCTGCTCTCTGCTTTTGAATAATGGGTGCTTGTGCGACGGCAAACTGGAAGGAGAACCCGAGACAAAGGACAGCGCTGCATGCACCGCTGGCGCGCCAGATCAGCGGTCCCCGTTCATAGCGTCGCCCATTGAGAAAGCGCCCGATAAACGTCGAACGCACAAAGAGGTCATAGGTTGTAAAGCAAATCACCAAGGTCAGTGTCACATTGGCCAGATAAAGAAGCAGAGCTGGCAGTTCAGAGCCCATCCACAGACGCGGAAGGTGGTAGGCTATGGGTAAATGAAAAATATAGACCCAGTACGAAGCATCAGACGCGTAACGCCAACCGGGAGATAAAGTAGGAACCCAACGGAGGAATAAACCCATCAAACCGCGGGTGAGACAAATTAACGCTGAGCCGTGCAATACGTTGACCAGCACGGCATCGTCGAGCTGACCAGAGTGTGAGAGCAACTTTTGGCTTTCGTAGATTACAGTAAGGGTGACGCCGATACCTACAAGCTTACCTGCATGAAGTGAGGTGCGTGTGAGGTCAACCTTTGCCGCGTAGAGAGACCATCCTAAAAGGAGATATACCAGATAATAGATGAGGGTCTCTTGGGTAGGTGCCCAAGATAATAAAATAGGGACTTCTTTTAGATTCAGGAAGGTTAATAATAGGAAATTGATGCCTGCAAAGAGAAGGACGCACCCCACCGTGTTCTCAAAACAATTTTTTAACCAGAATAATAAAAGATCAGAACGGAATCTGAGTTGTTTACTAAGCCAGGCGAGTATCGACGCTATCGGAATCAAAAATATCAGCGTGTAGAGAAACCAAAGGTGCCAAAGTTGAGGCGAAGATGACTGCGTGAGGATTCCCGATATCAGGATGCAGACGATAAATGGCAGGTAAATCCGTTTGAAACGATTCTCGACTGTTGCTTTGGGTCCGCGCTGCTCCCAGAGCAGGGCCATAAAGTAGCCCGCTAAGAGAAAAAATGCCGGCATTCGAAACACGTGGACGCAAGCCATCAGCAATCCGATCAAGTTTTCAGATAGCTCCGAAGTATTGAACTGTCCCTGGTAATGGGCGTGACGTGGAAATGTGTTCACGATGAAGCTGAGAAAAGGTTCGGCAGCATGCAGCACGACGCCTAACATCATCAACACCGCGCGGTAGGCGTCTAGCCCGTGAATCCGACCTTGTGGGCTTGGCTTTGTTTCGGTCATGGTCAAATCCTCACACTGCCTACCGGTGGCGTACTGAAGTTTTATAAGTGGGGGCGATAGCTCACGCCATCGTGGCGTTTCTTTTGCAGCTGCGTCACGGGGAACAACACGCGTGCGCAGAGGTATCGAATAAGTCAGTCGAAGACCTTCCTGCCACAAACTCCAGCCTGCAACACAATGGGAATTAATCTAAAACCGAGATCAATTTCACCACAATCGGTAAACCGTACTGAATTTAGGACATTCCCTGATACTTTCGTCGTCAAAAGGCCGGGTTCACCGAGTCATAGGGTTCATGCGATGGGAGGATCTCTGTACGACAAAACATACATTGCATCGGACTGGTGAGTTTCGATTGAATCGGCGTGGTGAAATGGGCAAGAACCTCGTTGAGCTCTTAATGAGCATGGTTGGTAAATGGCCCGAGTTGCACCGATAAGCCGGATGAGCGTATCAGCCAAGAATGGGGAAGAGACTCCATCGGAAGGTTAGACTTTGATGCAGGATAGTCGCTTTAGGACACATTTTAGAGTCGCTAGCAGCCTGAGTGCGATGATGGTGATGGTATTGGCCCCCATGGCGCAAGCCGAACAAGCTGCTTCGGTCGACACGCTTCGGGAGCGCTACGCGTCGCTCGCGTCGATTAAGACACTTGAGGCGGCGGTCGACGCCCGCCTGGCTGCAACGCCGGCTCAGAGCATCGCGTTTCGATGTACTCAGAAGCCTTCGCAGACGCTGAGCTTTAGCCTCGATGAGACCACCGGCTACGTCAAGCTGGGCGCGCACGAATACTTTTATCAGGATAATGCGATTGCGTTGGTCCGCGTGCGCGACGGTTCAAGCGACGCCCGCTATTATTTCCGGCAGATTGACGGCGTGACCCACCGGTTTCGGTGTGAGCATACCGACACGACGACTCAAGAGATGCGCCTCATCCCATGTGCGGGAGATGTCTCGCTCGACGCGAAGACGGTACTCGGAGCCGTTCAATCCGAGCTCTACGATGCCGCATTGCAAGGTCGCCCAGACTGCAGCTACTCGGGGGGAGAAAAGGCGGTCATTGCAACGATCCGAAAACATTTCGGTCAGCTGAGTCAGCTTGAGACGACCCAATGGGTTACTGCCTACAACGATACCGATGGCATCGAGGCAACGGAGTCATTCTCACGTAATATCGACGATGCCGGCACCGGTAAGCTTACGCATCGTACCCAGGTGCTCTGGTCGCTGACCGACCAACCGGGCTCCGACTTTTCTTCGTGCGAGGGTCGGTTAGACCAACAGTATCCAGATAGCGAGGGTATGTGCACCACCGAACGTAAGACCCGTGAACGGACCTATTATTACCACAGCGGTCTCTTGTTTTTTGTCTTCGAGACGTATGACCTGACTTCGAAGACGTGCGTGCAGAACTGCAAGCCAGTTTGGGATACGCAGTGGAACTGCACGGTGGAGTGTGATGAAAGGATCTCGGCGAAGCGAGAGCGCCGTCTCTATTATTCCGGCGCGGAGCTGGTTCGATGTTTGGAAACCAATGTGCGCTCGAAAGCTAAGTCGGCCTGCCCGAAGTATGGAATGGGCGAGTATTGGGGTTCGGGCCACGCTCTCATTGATGCGTCGGCAGATGTGGTTAAGACGCGGGTAAAAGCAATGACCGCAGACGATTATCGATGACCAAAATGAGAAGATCTTCACCTGATAGGATGAACCAACCTCTTTTCAGCTACGACGAAAGATTACACTGCTCTTTGGGTGTGCCACTTCCGTTTCAGCTGCTAACAATGACCCCGGGGAACCCGATGAAATTTCTAGCTACTACTCTACTCATACTTTTTTGCTTTGGCTGTAATCAAGGCACCAAAGAAATCGGCGATTTAGAGAAGCGCCTGGGCGAGAGCGAATATTCGAAGGAGAAGCTTGAAGCGGATAATGCGTCACTTGAAAAGGCTCTTGAGCAGGCCACCAAAGATATCGCAGCGCTCGAGAAACGTGCACGCACGATGGAGATCCAAGTCACGCCAAAAGGAGAGGCTTCCGGCGATTCGGGGGCGACGATGAATACGGAGGTCCAAGGCATTGTTGAGAAATACCGTGCGTGGGAATCATCGCTTTCGCAGATCTCGGTGGGTGCGCAAAAGCCCGAATGTCAGCAGGATCGAGCACTGAGAAGCTACAACCTCCTCATTGTCTTTTATGCGACGTTCCGCAGCACATTATCCGAGCTCGCGAAACCGACGCAGGATACCTCGCTTGACCTCGGTGCTCTAAAGACGCAGCTGAGCGGCAATTTTGAACCCATGGCAGAGGCCTTGGCGGAGAGCTATACCGGGCTTATCGGTACCGACGATTGGCAAGCCAAGCTTGACCTACTTAAGGCGGAACTCGAAAAGAAACCATATGCCTGGGATGCGACAACCTTTCATGCCCAGGGCTTTCCTAAGTTGAGCAGTCCATGCTACGCCGAGTCGCCTGATTTAACGTATGGTGCTGATTTGTCCTATTATGGAAGCGTTTCGTTTGAGAAGTGGCTCTACTCATTTTGGTTGAGGCGCTACTTAGACGGTACCGACGTGGTCGTCGCCAAGGCACTTGAGTTTGTCCTGGGGAAACCGCTGGTTTCGGTGCCAGCTCAGCCAGCGGAGTAAGCCTGGCGTGGCCGACGAACCAGACCTCCATGGTAGGCGGCCGAACTGGTTTTTGTGGAAGGTATCTCAAGCCGAGGACTGCGGATTCAGCGAGCCATATGCTCTTAGGCTAGGATCTCATTTTCGGTGCCGCGTTGGCCCTCTTTGGTCGCGTCGTTTCGCGCTGCCTCAAGATTGTCGAGGTAGTCTTGGTTGACCTCAGCCGAGAGATAACGCCCGGTGAATACCGAGTCTTCGAAACTATCAATATCAGTATCGACACCCTGACACGCTAAGTGGAGGTCTTCGATATCTTGATAGATGAGCTTATCGGCACCAATCGCCTCTCGGATCTCTTCAACACTACGTCCATGGCCAATCAGCTCACTGGCAGCTGGCATGTCGATACCGTAGACATTGGGATAGCGAATGGCGGGGGCTGCTGATGCGAAGTAGACCTTCTTAGCGCCGGCGTCTCGAGCCATCTGGATAATCTGCGAGCAGGTTGTTCCTCGGACAATCGAGTCGTCTACCAACAAGACATTCTTACCTTGAAATTCTAGGTCGATTGCATTGAGCTTCTTGCGAACTGATTTTTTGCGAATCGCCTGACCCGGCATAATGAAGGTTCGGCCGATGTAGCGGTTTTTGATGAAACCCTCTCGGTACTTCACACCAAGGTGGTGGGCCATCTGAATCGCAGCAGAGCGGCTGGTATCGGGTACGGGTATGACGACATCGATATCGTGTTCCGGCCATTCGCGCGTGATTTTATTCGCTAGATAGTCACCCATTCTGAGACGAGTCTTGTAGACCGAGATGCCATCGATGATGGAGTCTGGCCGCGCAAGGTAGACATATTCAAAGACGCAGGGGTTCAGGCTGGTCTCATCCGCACAGACCTCGCGGCTCATCGTGCCGTCGGTGCGGCAGATGATGGCTTCACCGGGCGCGATGTCGCCTTCTTGCTCAAAGCCTAGGATATCGAGGGCGACGCTCTCAGAAGCGATAATGAGCTCAGTACCTTTTTCAGTCTCTCGGCGGCCATAGGTGATGGGGCGGATACCCAAGGTATCGCGGAAGCCGACAATGCCGATGCTTGGAATCATCACGGTGACCGCATAGCCGCCCTTGCAGGTGCTGTGTACCTTACGAACCGCGCGAAACACGTCCTCTTCGGTGGGGCGTGGCCCGGCTCCGCGAAGAAGCTCAGCGGCAAAGACATTGAGGATGACCTCCGAATCAGAGTTCGTGATCGAGACCCGTCCTTCTTTCTCGAAAAGATCCTGCCTCAGCTCGTCGACGTTGACGAGATTCCCATTATGGGCCAGTGCGATGGGATAAGGGGAGAGGAGCGCAAAAGGCTGTGCCTCAGCAGCGCTGGCTTGCCCCGCAGTCGGGTAGCGAACATGGCCAAGGCCCATGTTGCCGACCAGGTCACGCATATGCCGGGTCCTAAAGACATCTTTGACGAGTCCGTTCTCTTTTCGGCTGTGGATCTGGTAATTCTCTGCGGTAGCAATCCCGGCAGCGTCCTGACCGCGGTGCTGTAAAACAGTCAGCGCATCGTAGAGCCTAACATTGACCGGCTCGACGCCCATGATACCAACGATGCCACACATGCTTACTCTCCAGCGTTCAGGACTAGAAGTGGGGACTATACCCTTCATGGGGGGTCATCCCAACCCGGATTCCATCCCCCCATTCACTTGGCAGCGGCCGATGTCAAGCAATATAACGCGCTGCGTTGGTATTGGGCTCGGGTTCTCCCCGAAAGTTCCGAGCCCCCGCCGACTATGGAGAGTCAGGTGATGAGGAGTCGGCGCTGGCATTGAGCACCATGTATCGATTGGGTGAATGGCTTAAGTCTCTAATTTTTATAGGTTAATAGACGTTCCGAGAGGGTCTACATCGCGTCGCACCAAGGCCAGCGCGGCATTTTATACGCTCCTTCCATCACGTGCCGAGGGGGAGGCTGAAGGGCTGGGCCGGTCTAGTTGCCATCGATCCCGCAGGCCGATCCCGAGTAACCGTCATCGCAAACACATGCGGCAGCGCCGTTACTTGCTACTTCGCAGGTGCCGTTTCCGCCGCATGGTGTGGTTGGGTCGAGGGCGATCCGGATCTCCATACCATCCATCCGTGTACCATAATGACCCGCCCAGTACTCCGTGTCCTTTCCGCCATCACGGATGTAAATCTGACGCACGCCTTCACCGTAATCAGCGAAGGTTGTACCCGCCCAGGTCCAGGCGCTGGTCGTTGCGGTAATGGTACCGGTCTCAAATGATGCGATGACCGCACCGCCGGCATCTCGGAGCTCGACGGTCAGAGTATAGAGGTCGTTGTTATTAAAAATGGCTCGGTAATATTCGCCCACGGTGATGGCCGGCTGGGTATCGAGTTCTGCGGCGGTGTAGCCCATCGCAAGGAGGTCGACGACTTGCTCACGGAACGCCCAGCTATACGAGGTGGCGAACTCGCCTGGGATGGCATCGACGCTGTTGCCGCTGTTGTAGGTCCATCCATTGCCGCCGTCCTGGGTAATCGTCCAGCCGTCGAGGGAAGCCAGCTCGCCTGAGCCGTTGACAACCAGTGGATCGACCGCGCCCGGACAAGCCAAGCAAAGGTCATCGGATTCTACCAGGCCTGGGAGACAGACGCGCGCCTCCTGACAATCCGCAGAGCAATAGTCCATCTCATCGTTGTTACCATCGTCACAGGCTTCAACCGCATCGACGATGCCATCCCCGCAATAACTGGCTGGCCCACTGCAGGTTGTGTTGCAAATAGAACCATAGACGTCGCTGTTGCTTAAACCATCATCACAGGTCTCTTGGGCATCGAGGATTCCGTCGCCACAATAAGCCGCTGGTCCGCTGCAGCTTAGGTTGCAATCCGAGCCATAGGCGTCGTTGTTGGCTTCGCCGTCATCGCATGCTTCACCTTCGTCGATGGTACCATCACCACAATAAGAGATGGCTTCGCCGATAGCGCAAGCAGGTCCTGAGAAACCGGGATCGCAGAGACAGGCCCCATCTCCGTGGTCGGCCGGTACGCATTGACCATTGCCACTGCAGGCTGGTCCGGTATCTAGGGCGATTCGGATCTGGGTTCCATCGATCCGAGTCCCATAATGACCCGACCAAAACTCACTGTCTTTCCCACCATCTCGAATATATACCTTTCGAACTCCGGCTTCGTAGTCACTAAAAGTGGTACCCGCCCAGGTCCATTCCGAGTTGGTAACAGTGACGTTCCCAGTAGTATAAGACGCGATGACGACATCGGCTTGATCTCGGAGCTCAATGGTCAACGTGTAGAAATCGTTGTTGTTGAAAAATGTGCGGTAATACTCGCCCACCGTGATGGGGGGAATACTGTCGAGCTCTTCCTCGCTGTAGCCCATTGCAAGAAGGTCGACTACTTGTTCTCGGTAGCCCCAGCCATACGATGTCCCAAAATGTCCTGGGATGCTGTCGTAGCCACCGTTGCCAAAGAATCGCCAGCCATCGCCTCCATTGGCAGTAACGGTCCAGCCATCCATGGATGTAAGCTCGCCGGAGCCATTGACGACCAAGGTATCGACCGAGCCCGGGCAAGCGATGCAATGACCGTTTGACTCCACAAGACCAGGTAAGCAGGTACGACTGGTCTGGCAGTCGTTGGTGCAGTAATCGTTGTCATCGTCGTTTCCATCATCGCAGGCCTCCTCGGCATCCAAGATACCATCGCCGCAGGTTGAGGAGGGACCTGTACAGTCATTCTTACATTGCGAACCGTATGCGTCGGAGTTTGCGTCGCCTAAATCGCAAGTCTCAACCGTTTGAACGACACCGTCACCGCAAAAGGTCGTGACGCCCTCGACTTCTTGGCACCAGGCATCACAGACCATGCAGCTCTGGAGCCCATAGTCGCAGCGCTCGGTCATCGTATTGCCGTCGTCGCAGGTCTCACTATCGGTCTGGACGAAATTATCACCACAGCGTGCGATCGAACAGTCATTGAGACACGCGTCATTGTTCGAGTCGTTGCCATCGTCGCACGCTTCGAGTCCTTGGTAGGTAAAGCCGTCTCCGCATGCGGCTAGGGTACAGTCATTGAGACAGCCATCGAGGTTGCTCTCATTGCCATCATCGCAGAGCTCATTGCCTTCGAGAACGCCGTCGCCACAGACGGTAGATGCCGCGGAGCAATCCGCCGAGCAATAATCGCCGTCTTGTTGGTTTCCATCATCACAGACCTCAAGGCCTTCTTGAACGATACCGTCGCCGCAATAGCTACCGTTGATCGTGATGCTCTGACAGCTGGCATCGCAGACGAGACAGCTCTCTTCGCCATAGTCGCAGGCCTCGGTTTCGGCATTGCCGTCATCGCAGGTCTCAATACCATCCTCAACGTTACCATCGCCGCAATAGGCGACTTGGCCATCGATGCTCTGGCATTGGGCATCACAGACGGTACAGGCGGTCTCTCCATACTCACAGTTTTCGGTCGTGGTGTTCCCGTCGTCACAGTCCTCGCCCGCATCAAGGATGCCGTCTCCGCAAACTCCGGCGTCGGTTGGGTCACTCTCGGTGACAGGGTCGGAGCT
>JAYYQC010000470.1:0-8810 GCA_036128675.1 Myxococcota bacterium
CAAATTTGCGCTACACCCGATGCTCAAGAGCATCACTGTCGCGATGGTGGTTGAAAAAGCGAACGCGCGTTGCTGCATAGTACAACAACGTATAACAAGGTGGGTTCACGGGCAAAGGAAACGCATGAGCGCAAACCAAGACGAATTGTGGATGGGTGAGGCTCTCAAATTAGCCAGAGAAGCATCCATGATGGGCGAGGTCCCTGTAGGCGCGCTTGTTGTTTTCCAAGGACAGATTGTTGGTCGGGGTTTCAATACTCGGGAAACGGCAAAATCTCCGTTGGGTCATGCCGAGATTACGGCGATTGAGCGTGCTTCGAAAGTCTTGGGGCGCTGGCGTCTTTGGGGCGCTACTCTCTATGTGACGCTGGAGCCCTGTCCAATGTGCGCTGGCGCGATTGTTCATGCGAGGCTGCCGCGGGTGGTCTTCGGTGCATCCGACCCACGAACCGGCGCGTGCGGCTCGGTGTTTAATCTTGTTCAACATGAGGCCCTGAATCATCGTGTCGATTTGACATCTGGCGTGCGGGGCAGCGAGTGTAGCCGTTTGATCAAGGAATTTTTCGCGCAACTTCGACGACGATGATCCAGCGATCTCGCGGCTTGCACATCTGGTGCTCAAAACGTATAAGGCGCGTCCGGTCGGAGTGATGGCCGAGCCCGATTTAGGGTGCTTGATTCGAGACCAACTATACCCGCGAGGGTATCGGGGCTTCGAATTCCTCCCGCTCCGACCCAAGTGACCCTAGATTTTTCAAGGGTTTAGAGTCGATGTTGTGAGGTCTTCCTCACAGCTTTATGACAGCCCGGTCCCAGTGACCGCCTTGGTCTAATCCCGCCAGGTCCGGAAGGAAGCAACGGTCGATCAAGTGTCGGGGTGCTGGATAGCCGGGCTGTCACCTGGAGCGGTGGCCGAGTGGCTGAAGGCGCACGCTTGGAAAGCGTGTGTACCGCAAGGTACCGGGGGTTCGAATCCCCCTCGCTCCGCCATCGATTCTGATGAGGCCAAGATTCTTCTTCATTACCGCACTTCATTCCGAACTTGGTGTTGGCCTGAGGCCGTGCTTTGTATAGGTGTCTTAAAACGCGCGGAGTCGCGTGAACTAGAGGGAGTATCGTTCGTGGCGTATCTGGCCTTAGCGAGAAAGTATCGACCATCCAAATTCGAGGAAGTGATTGGGCAAGATCACGTCATCCGAACGCTATCGAATGCGATTCGGCTCGAACGTGTTCATCACGCCTTTCTCTTCACTGGAGCGCGGGGTGTAGGGAAGACTACCATGGCCCGAGCACTCGCTCGCGCCTTGAACTGCGAGACGGGTGCGACGGCCAATCCGTGCGGGAAATGTTCGCTTTGCCATGAAATTGCTGCGGGCACGAGTATCGATGTGCTCGAGATTGATGGTGCGTCGAATACAGGCGTCGATCGCGTACGCGACCTACGTGACAATGTGCGATTCTTACCCGCGAAAGCTCGCACTAAAATTTACATCATCGACGAAGTCCACATG
Organism: Myxococcota bacterium; assembly: GCA_036128675.1. GTDB lineage: Bacteria > Myxococcota > XYA12-FULL-58-9 > XYA12-FULL-58-9 > JABJBS01 > JAYYQC01. The sequence goes on from JAYYQC010000470.1 coordinate 1,512, forward strand.
CTCTCGACCGCCGCTTTTAATGCGTTGCTCAAGACGCTCGAAGAGCCACCGCCGCATGTGAAATTCATCTTTGCAACCACAGAGCCGCAAAAGATTCCCATTACGATTCTCTCGCGTTGCCAGCGCTTTGACTTTAGGAAAGTTGGGAGCAAAGAACTCACCAAGCACTTTGAATCTGTCCTGGAAAGAGAAGGCGTTGAGCTATCAGATAGGGCACTCGCGGCGGTCGTCCGTCAGGCTCGGGGCTCTGTTCGCGACGGAATGTCACTGCTGGACCAGGTACTCAGCTTTGCAGGTGACTCGGCTCAAGATGATGAAATCTTTGAGGCTCTTGGGGTCGTTGATCGAAGCGTGATGGGAAGGTTGGTTTCAGCACTTCAAGCCAAGAATGCGACCGAGGCTCTCGCGATCGTTCGGGATTTAGACAACCGCGGTCACGATCCACACGAAGTTGCTCAGGCACTAGCAGGTTATTGCCGGGACCTAGCGGTGATCCTCGGAACCGAGGGGCAGGCCGAGGCCTTGATCGATTATGCGCCCTCTGAGCGCGCTGATATTTTAAGCCAAGCGAAGTCCCTAGAGCTGAGCACCACCCAGCGTTGGTTCAAGATCATTTTGGATAGTTCTCAAGATATCGCTCAGGCAAGTTGGCCTTTGTGGGCACTCGAAATGGCGGTTCTTCGTCTGGTAGAGGTAGCGCCCGCTCGCTCAGTGACCTCATTACTCGAGCGGTTGGCAACGTTGGCGGAGGGGGCACCGGAATCGGCTCTCCATGGAGCGATGCCGGCGCGCGAGGTAGCGAATGCCGAACAACACGATTCGAGTCGAGCAAATGATGCCGACAATCCCGAGACGCAAGTACAGGCTGAAGAACCTGCGATTTCTCCAGCAGTGGAAACCAAAGCAGAAGAGCCTGCGAGACTGGCAGACGCGGAATCGTATTCGTCATGGCGGTCACTGCTGAGTAAAGTACAGTCTGAGAGTCCCCAGCTCGCCGCAACACTGAGGTACGCGCACTTGGTGGAATTCGGTCCGGGAGGGATCGAGCTTGCGTTTGCGCCTGGAGATGCTTTTCACGCAGAGACTGCTCAGGAAAAGCAGAACCGCGAAATTTTACGGGATGTTCTCTCGTCATTTTTTGGGTCCGAGGTCAGTATCACGTGGAGTATTCTTACCGCCGACCAAGCTGAACGAAGTCAAAATTTGATAGAGCAGAGAGAACTTGCGGCGCAGGCACATGAAGCACAGATTAAAACCGAGGCGGTTCAGCATCCGTCTGTCATGGGGGCTTTAGAGATACTGAAGGGCTCTGTGGTCGACGTAAAAGCTCTCGAGGAATTTCAGGAGGAAGAGTGATGGATATAAATGCTCTAATGAACATGGCTAAAAATGTTCAAGAACGAATGCAAGAGGCACAAGCCGAAGCGAGTAAAGTCCGCGTTGAAGGTGACGCGGGCGGTGGCATGGTCAAGGTGACATTAGATGGGAAGTTCCGAGTAGTGAAGGTCGACATTGACCCAAAGCTCATTGGCGATGATGTCGCGATGCTCGAGGATTTAGTCGCTGCGGCGTTCAATCAAGCGGTTGTGAAAGTCGGTGAAGAGTTACAAGCTTCGATGAGCTCTGCCGCGGGTATTCCAGGTTTTGATTTGAGTCAGTTTGGCTTTCCAGGTGGAAGCTAGATTGTGACTTCCTCGCCAGACCCAGTCGAGCGACTTATCGCACAACTTGCACGGCTACCCGGCGTTGGCGAAAAATCTGCGGCCCGACTTGCGTTCTATCTGATGCGCGATTTGCGACACTCTCAGGCCAACGGATTATCTTCACTGAGTGAGGATCTTGCACAGGCCTTGGTGAACGCGGGTAAAGATGTTCGACTCTGCCGCGTATGTGCGAACATGACGTCGAGTGACCTCTGCAATATTTGCAGTGACCCACACCGTGACCGCTCGGTTATCTGTGTGGTCGAGTCGGTGGCCGATCTCCGCGCGATCGAACGTGCTGGCGTCTTACGAGGGACATTTCATGTATTGCACGGCGCATTGGCGCCCCTGGAAGGCATCGGCCCTGAGGACCTCTACATCGATTCCTTGGTTGAGCGTGTAAAGTCGGAAGGAACCCGAGAGGTTGTCTTAGCGATGAACGCAAATGTTGATGGTGATACGACCGCGCTCTATCTTTCGCGAGTTCTTGCACCGCATGTGTCACAGGTGAGTCGATTGGCTTCGGGGATCCCGTTAGGCGGAGAATTGGAGTATCTCGACGGTGGGACTCTCGCCCGTGCCTTCGCTGACCGTCGTGGTTTTACCGATTGAGAGACGACGGATGATTGGATTGCGTTGCGTGGACCCCCGCGTCCTTGGTATCGCTTTTCATAGAAACGAGGACCTTGGGTGTTTAATCAAAGGTCGAAGCAGCGAGGACTGATTTGGGGAGCGAATCCACTGTATTGCTGAAAGAAGACGTAGAGCAGCTTACAGCTCTGTGCGCGCAGCTACACCGTGACTCAAATTCGAAGACCATTGTTCTGATCGATAAGAGCGGCCAATACATCGCGAGTTCTGGCCAAGTCGCCGACCTCGACCTGACCTCGTTGGCGTCGTTGACCGCGGGTAACATGGCGGCAACCAGCGGATTGGCCGAGCTCATCGGTGAAGCGGATTTTCCGAACGTATTCCATGAAGGACAGCGTGAAAGCATGCACCTATCACTGGTAAATGACCGTGCGATATTAGTGGTTGTATTCGACCGTCGCACGAGTTTGGGCCTCGTTCGATTACGTGTGAAGAAAATGACCGATGCGATGGGCCAAGTCTTCGATACCGTCACCCGAAGAGGTGCGGACGCTCAGGGGAAAAATCCGCTGGCGGAAATGACGGATGATGATCTGGACAAACTTTTCGACGCGTGACGACTGTGTGAAAGAACAGGAAATTTAATGTCATTCATTAACTACAGCTCGGCCGAAATATACTGCAAGGTCGTCTACTACGGCCCGGGCCTTTGCGGTAAGACGACGAATCTTCAGCATATCTACGATCACACTGCGCCTGAAGCTCGGGGTAAGATGATCTCTCTGGCAACCGAGACCGAGCGAACCCTCTTCTTCGATTTCCTTCCCCTGGCCTTGGGTACAATCCGAGGATTTAAGACCCGCTTTCAGCTCTATACGACGCCTGGCCAAGTCTTCTATGATGCGAGTCGAAAGTTGATCCTTAAAGGTGTCGATGGGGTAGTTTTCGTCGCTGACAGTCAGCCCGCACGTCTCGATGCGAACCTCGAGTCGCTTGATAATTTGCGGGAAAATCTCACCGAGCGGGGTTACGACCTTGAGTCTCTCCCATTTGTTGTCCAGTACAATAAGAGGGACCTACCTGGGGCCATGCCGGTCGAGGAGCTGCGCGCGCTCTTGAATGTGACCGGAGCTCCTGATTTTGAGGCCGCTGCTGTGAAGGGCGATGGTGTCTTTGACACATTGAAGGCCATTGCGCGTCAAGTCTTGGTTGAATTGAAGAAAGGCGGCTAGTTTTAGTGTCGCTTGGTAATTCTTAGTCTTTGAATTTAGGGCACATTCGCGCTAAACCCTTAACAGAGATTTGGAGAGAAGTAAGATGACGGCTCAGCGCGTTAAAGGCGAGTCTATTCCTTACGATGAAACGGGGCAATAAGATGAATAGTTTCAAAGTCTTACGGCGGTTGCAGCCCTTGTACTGCACAGTTCTAGCCATCGCGCTGGTGCTACCCCAATCGTTAGAGGCGGCCGAAACGGGTACCGCTCAAAGCGATGAAGCGCAGTACAATTTGAAGCTTCGCGACATCGAAGAGCGAGTAAATTCGCTCAAGGAGCAAGTTTTTCAGAGCAAAGCGCGTCTTTTGCAGCTTCAAGAAGTCGTTTTACAGGGTGCGATCACAGGAGCGAAGGCCCGTTTGGTGCATTTCAACGATATGGGAAGCTCCTTCCGGTTGATTCGAGCACAGTATGCACTCGACGGGACGCCCATCTTTAATCGAACCGACTCCGGTGACGGCGAATTGGCAGACCTTGAAGAAATGGAAATCTTCAACGGTGCGATTTCACCGGGAAACCACCAGATTTCAGTGTTCCTTGAGTACGAGGGGCATGGATATGGGCTCTTTAGCTATCTCAAGGCTTATCGGTTTAAGCTTCGCTCTAGTTACACTCTAACAGCGGAAGAAGGTAAGTCGACGACAGTTAAAATCGTCGCATTTGAGAAGGGCGACTTCACAACTGAGTTGGCCGAGCGACCGTCTGTTCGTTACGACGTCGAAGTGGCTCGTGCTCTACGCGATAACGTCGAATAAGAACACCGCAGGGGGAGAAGGTCTCTAAGGGAGACGCGAGACGCGATGCGAAGGAATACGCTGAAATGGTTGCTCTTGTTTGGCACACTGCTGGGCTACTCCGCGGTGTCCTACGGGCAGGACGATGCCTCGGCGGTTGTCTCGCCGGAGGATAAGGCACGCCAGACCTACCAGTCGGTCTCTGACCTTTTTTACAATTGGAAGGCTGTTGTCGGCAGAGTTGCGATTGATCTTCAGGCACTGCAGGCTGATTTCAAGCAAACGGATTTCAAAGTCTCAGGTACTTACTCCGAGCGCTTAGCCCGGGCTGAGGTAGCATACTTGTTGAAGGACTACCACGGCGCGGCACTTGCTCTCTATAGCCTCACCGACCGGGCATCTTTCGGCTCGGAACCGGGGTTCAAGAAGGCACTTTATTACTTAGCTGAATCACTTTTTCAGGTCGAAAATTACGGACTCGCCAGAAACTATTTTGAAGATGTCTTGAAGACGATTCCCGAGCGGCGCTCCGAATCGTTACGACGCCTTGTCCAAATTGCGGACGCCCTACGAGATGACGAGTTGTTTGCTTTCGCTACGAAAGAAATCCAAACCGCTTCGGCTTATACGCCTGAGGTGGCCTATGCGGTGATGCGGTTCGCCGCTCGGACCGGCCAGGTCGAACAAATCGATGCGCTCATCCGGGGTATCCCTCAAGAACACCCACTCTATGTCCGCGGCCTTTATATGGCAGCGGTTGCGAACGTGCGGGTAGGCAACTATCGACCCGCACTAAAGTTCTTTGCGCAAGCCGAGAAGGCTGCGGCCGAGACCGACCGTCAGATGATCGAACTCATCGCCCTTAACAAGGCTCGGGTACTCTTGGAGTTAGGCGTTGTTGCTGAGGCTGTTGATACCTACCAAATCATTGACCGCACGAGTGAGCGTTTCGACGAGGCCCTCTTTGAGGTTACCTGGGCGTATGTCGAGGCAGCAAAGCAAGCTTCGACGTCGGTTGCCCAGCGTGAGAATTATGAGAAGGCACTCAACGCAATCGAAATCCTTCTCTTGGCAGTAAACGACCAAGAAGTTGCGTCGCAAGCGAGTCTGCTCATGGGTAATATTTACCTACAGCTCGGTCGATTCGCTGATGCGACCGACACCTTCAACCAGATCACTCAGTCGTTTGGGCGAATTCGAGACGAGGTTCAAGGCTTACTAGATGGCGTCGACGCCGGCGAGTCTTTGGTGGACCGAATCGTAGCGGAACAAGGTGGCGGTCCTTCTCTCTTGCCCGACGTGGCCCAGGACTTTGCGAGTAAGGACGTCCAACTTGATCAGAGTATCCTCACCCTCAATAGCATTCAGGATATGGATGTAGCACTTTCGGAATCTGAGGCTATCACTCGGAATATTCTTGCGGCGCTCGATGCTTCCGAAAAAGAAGGCGTCACCTTCCCGGCCTTCCAACCTCTGCAAACGAGGTCTTTAAGTCTCCGAAAAACCCTCGAAAAACAGGAGAGTCATCTTCGGCGTTTAGAACGTCTCTTGGTCGAGTCGGTTCTCTCTCAGGATGAGAAGCTAGCGCTCGCGAAGCTTTCCGAGGACCTCGATTCATTGGATGAAAAACTCGCCGACGCACCGTCCTCAGTTGAGGAATTTGACCAAAAGGTAGGCGAGCTTCGAGCCCGGTTCGGGACGTTGCAAAAAGAGGCGTACAAGCTTCGCTGGCGACTGGAGGAACAAGAGAAGACTCTGCGCGCCCTTCAAACCTGGATTCATGAGAACCCCGAGTCCCTGCCGATCACCGAAGAGGCAATTCTTCGCTCGTCGTTGGAACAGCAAGAGCAAGTAATTGAGCAACTCCGCCAAGCTCAGGATGACCTCGAGGCAGAGATCAATCGCGAGAAGCAGATGATTTCGATGGTTGATGTTGCCGATGGTGGAAGCAAATCGCTTAAGCTTAAGCTTGGAGATTCGATTGAGCGCGAACGGGATATTCTCGCTATCGCTGGCGACCGACTCACCGGCGCGCAAGGAGCGCTTTATCGCAATATGCTCTCGGAGCGAGGCGAGCTAAGTCGTCTCTATATCGAGTTAACTTCATTCGACAAAGATCTTGGAGAAATTGAAGGAACGATGGTTTCCCGGCTACGCGCCGACGTTCTGCTTGAAATGAAGGACCTCGAAGAGCAACGAACCGCACTTCGCTTGGCTATGAGTAACGCTCGTTCAGTCGTAGGCGACATTGCGCTCGCCAGTGTACGGGTAGTTCGTGATGGACTTACCGCCGTTGTCAAACGAGGTGACCTTGGGTTGATCGACGTGGCTTGGGAAGCGAAAGAGCGCCAAACCGATGAGATCGGTGACTTGATTAAGAAGCAGAATGAGGCGATTCGTGAAGTTGAAGCTCAATTCAAGAGTGTGTTGCCTAGGTAGGTTATGAGATGAATCGCAATCCCATCTTGATCATGTCTATCGTATTCGGCTTGAGTATCGCCGGAGCAGCACAGGCAGATTCGCCACTTCGCGCTAAGGGTATTCAGTCCGAGCCAAAGTATACAGAGGAAGAGATTCGAGAACTTGACCGCCTCGAGGACTTGGTGAAGCGCTTTACCGACCAGGTCGAAGAATATCGACGTGGTGCTCGGGAAATGCTTGAAGCGAAATACGCGGGGCGGAAAAAAGCGAAATTTGATTATTACGAAAGTCGCATTGAAGCACTCGAAGATGATCAGCGTGTACGTCGAGCCGACGCTATCGCGAAATTTGAGGACTTCATCAACAAATACCCAGATGATGACCGTTACGCGCCAGATGCATTGTTTCGCCTGAGTGAACTCTATTACGAACGCTCATATGAGCAGTACCTTACGGCTAATCGTGAGTACGATGACCTTCTAGAGCAATGGACGGAAGATTCGGGGGCTCCTGAGCCGACGCCGCCGGACCTGTTCTATCAGCCCACTATCGCGGCGATGCAGCGCCTGGTTACCG
>JAYYQC010000471.1:0-3894 GCA_036128675.1 Myxococcota bacterium
GGTTTTAAGCGTTCAGTTTCTAAACCTGGAAAGTACCGTCGAACCGCATCTTCAAAATGAGCCCGACGGGTTGGGTCAACCGCGTAGTCCTCCTTGCCAACCCACTCCACGTCAGGTCCAAAACGTGCGGCACCGGCTAAATCAAAGGTCAGGTGGATACCGAGTCCTCCCTCACTGGGCATTGGGTAGAGAAGCCGCTTGAAGGGCACTTTTTGCGTCGTCGCCCAGTAGGACCCCTTCGCTAAAAATCTAGGTGGAAGGAGCTCGCTAGGATACCCCTCAATCGTCTTGGCGACAGCATGTGCGCCATGTCCCGCACAATTGACAAGCCACCGGGCGTTGAGCGTGGTGCGCTCACCTGAAGTATTCAGGGACACGTTCCAGTCGGCACCGTCACGTGTCGCGCTCTCAAAGCGGGTCCCTATGGCAATGTGTGCACCAGCCTCGCGCGCATCGACCTCGAGGGCTCGAAGATAGGCATGGCTGTCGAAAATACCGGTCTCCTTGGAGAGAATCGCGCGCTCAGCCTTCAGCTCAGGCTCCAAATCTCGAAGCTCCGCCCCTCCTACGAGGCTAAGCCCTTCCACCCCATTCCCAATACCCTGACGATAGAGAGCCTCAAGCGTCGCAACTTCAGATGGCTGAGAAGCAAAAATCAGCTTACTGATTTTCTGATATTGGATGCCGTGCGCGTCGAGATAGCCGTAAAGCGCGCGACGACCTTCAATGCAGGTCTCGGCCTTCACCGAACCAGTCGGATAATAGATGCCGGCGTGAATCACTTCGGAATGCCTTGAAGATGTCGCCATCCCGCAGCGCGACTGGAGCTCGACCAAGGCAACATCACGCCCTCGTAGACTTAAGGCACGGGCCAAGGCAAGGCCCACCACACCGCCACCGATGATGAGAACTTCGCACCGTAGATTAGCCATCCCGAAAGTTTAGCTTAGCCGGCGGCTGGTGCCTAAGGGATAAACTCCACGCCGATGAGAAAACCCAGCTCGCGCATCCCGACGCGCGCCAGCGGCAATGGGAGCTGCCTCGCCTCAAGAGCACTTCGACGTGACTTGCCCTGCTCCGCATACGCACGGCCCCAGATTCTAAATCCCGGAGAGAGCTCATCGAGTGAGCGGCTCACCGCCAGCTGAAGACCGCCCGACCAAGGGTTTTCGGCGAAGGTATCCCCATGCTGAATCCAGAAGCTTTCACTCCACTTAACCGCCCCAAGTGACCACTCTGAACGCGCAATCATTCGATGACCGATTGCCCAATCGTCGATGTCAGAAGCCCAGCCGCGGTACGACCAAAAAACATTGAAATTCGGATACTTGTGCGCACTTTCGAGATTTAACCCCAGAGTTTTACGAGGCTTTAGAAGCGGGGTATCTAAAGAGGTTTCCCAAGTGATCTCGGGTGCGACGTGGTCACCACGATAGTAGCCTCGCAGAATCATCGTCTCAGCTGAGATCCAAGTTTCAACCTGATAAAAAAGGGGTCGCTCAAGCTCGGGCGCACCAGGACGCTCCCAGACAACCGTACCTTCTTCGACGACGCTGTCTCCGATGAATTGGAGTCGAGATGGCACCGGCGCCTTTGAGAGCTCACCACTGAGTCGCCATGCTAAATTCCCTCCGAGCGGTAGCTCGAGGCTCAGACGCGGACTCAGAAAGAGAGCATCTCGGCTATCGGAATCAAAGCGGCCACCAATCTGAAATCGCGGCCCGTCCGCGTTACCGAAAGTCAAGTGTCCGTAGCCAAAGAGCATCCGGTAGCTGATCTGCGTTGAGGTTTGGTAGTCCACTTCTTCGACACTTAAAGTACGCTCAAGCCCCCTGGCAGTATCGAGAGGCTCCTCCAGCAAAGAGGAACGCGGCGTCATTACACCAAAGCCTGCGCCTCCTCCGACGAAGAGTGATGCCCATGACGAGAGTTCCCAGAGCATATACTCTTCAAGGACAAAGGTCTTTTCATCGCGATACACGTAGGCGGGCTCATACTGAGTCATCGCAGAACGAAACCGCGTCTCTGGGCTGATCGACGATAAAGCATACGACATATTCCAAAAAAACCGCCAGCTACCATCGCCCGCATCAGTCACATAGGTCAGGTAGACAGACTCCTGGGAAGACGCCTCCATATCATCGGCATAAAGCGCTGCTTCAGGCTCCAGCCCACGCGCACTCGGTACCGAGAAATTCGAGTTATTCCAGCTCAGCGCGAAGTCCCCTACTTCAACTCGGTAAAAGAAATCATAAGCTTGTGTCGGTTTTCCAACCCCGCCTTGCGAAAACGCAGAGCTTGTCAATGAATCGCGTAGCCACCCCGCATAAGTTGGCTCTACCAAGTGAGAGTTACCGTTTTCGAGGTCCCGAAAGCTTTGCCAGGAGGCTCTAGGCTCATCAAAGAGCCGATAGTTCACACCGGCCGACATAATGAGATCATCCAACTGGCGACGTATCAGTCCACTTCCGCTCACACCATTGAGGCTCTGCCAAGACAGGTCGAAAGTGACACCTGGCTCCCGGGCATCGTCGACCATTGAGATTACAACATCACATCCCTGCGCACCATAAAGACCGGTTGAGCCTCCTACAAAGATATCTACGCGTGTGAGGCGACGAAGCGAAAACGCATGAAGTGTCGTCTGATTGGGCGCATCTGGGGATGATAGAGGATGCCCATTAAAGAGAATGAGCATGCAACTCTGGGTCGAGCGACCATCGACACTAAGACCATCCCCAACCCAGGGCCCCCATCCTGAGTTTACGTCTAAAACCCCATCCCATTTTAGGAGCTCAAAGAGCGAAAAAACGCCGATTCGGTCAAGTTCATCCCGGCTGTAGCTTCGTGGCTCAGGTCCAGGTTGAAGTTCCCAGATACCGAGTGAATGGCTTGCTTTAGGAAGGATTGGGAATTCGTTACCCAGCGTCGGTGCAGCGAATGTTATGGTTGATAGACCAACCGCGACAAACATGAAAACGCCTAGGGCGGTCAGTATCGCAAAGCGCTGCATCGTCGCTATTCCAGCTTACTCTTGTCGTCGTTGCCAAACTCGTAGCAGCCAAGCTCGAAATAATCGTCAAACGAAGGGTCTTTAAGCGCCCCGATCGCATCGTATAGCCGCCCCAAGCGGTTGAACTCTGGTTCGTCAAACGGGTGCATGAGATCCATTTCGATGCCCTGTACGATGAGCTCCATCGACTTATCGATAAGTTTTTGGTCCTCACTGCGAGCGCCCTCACAGAGCGCTGCACGCGCAACGATATTGGTGCTGCCAATCTCTTTGACCGGCATCGTCTTCGCGTAACTCCATGCCTTCGCCTTATCACCTCTAACGCCGGCCAGGACCTTAAAGATCCACCAATCGGGGACCAAACGGTAGAACTCTGCGAGTGCACCCGTCGCCACGTGGAATGAGGAAATCCCAAAAGGAGCCATCGGAAACGGCTTGGCCTTCGTCACTTTATGGGCATTAAGCATGAGCTCTTCGATCTCTGATATCTGTGAGATTGTTGAGAAGATTCCATGAGCAATGGCACTTGCTCCGCGCGATGCTGCGTAAGAGAGATGACAATCTGGATTATCCGGCGCAATTTCCAAACATCGCGCAGTCTTGAGTATCCCCTGCTCTAGTAGTGGTCGCTGGGCCGGGAAATCCTCGCCTAAGCGGCGCGCTACCATGAAATAGTTCACGGCGAGGTGCCATAAGATGACGGGTTCATCCGGATACATTTTATCGAGAGCAACAAGTAGCTTGTTTGCGCTCTTCAGGTCAGCATCATAACCGAGGTTAATACACTTCTCGAAGACCTCGATAATCTCTTTACGGCTTGCTTCGTCCCGATGCGCCATCTCGGTATCCAGACGCTTACGATATACTGCTTTAAAAGTCGC
>JAYYQC010000472.1:0-7742 GCA_036128675.1 Myxococcota bacterium
CAATGACGGTCTCCCCGTCGAAGTCGATGACTTCTACCGACGCAAAAAAGCGTCCCGTGGTCGAGTTATCGTAGGTCTCACCGTAACCCGAGGCGTCAACCTTTCGACCAACCCATCCTTCAGCAACCGGGTCTCGGTTCATTTCAATAGGGGTTATCTCGGGGATGATTTCGGTTGCATCGACCCCAAGGACAATCATTGTGAAGTCGATAGTGGGGTGCGGGTAAATTACCGACACGGGCAACAGGGCACGACGGTCAGCCGGCATCATACCGAAGCCAATGAAGAGGCTACTTGCGGTCACGTCATCGATGCAGTGCTCGGCCGAGAGGACAACCCTTGGATGGATGAGTGTCCCAGTGCAGAACTCGTCGCCACTTTGGTCAGATAGGAAGACAATCGAGAGTATCTGGCTCTCCGAGAGGAATGTATTCTGCGGGGCTCGAGTACCATTGACGATGGCATTCGACTGGGTTGTTTCAGAGGTCGCGGCGAAGTCAGAAGACGAATCGTAAGCACAGCCGGCTGCAGAAACAACGAGCAGAAAGGTGAGCAAGAGGCGCATGGAGGCTCCAGTGCAAGAAGGTTCTTTTGGGCTTCTATGAGAGTAACGATCAAGGCCCGAACCCTCAAGTAATTTAGGTCGGTTTGCCGAATTTCAGCGGTAATCAGTAAGAGATTTCCGTGTAGCACCACCCACAGTCTCGCGGGCCGACTGACACTTAATACAGTACAGAGCCCATGGCATACGGGTTAACCGACGCTCGCCAATCGGCTCATCACAGTCCTCGCAAAGCCCGTAGTCCTCAGGGCTATGGTCGAGCTTGTCGAGCGCTGACTCGATCTCAGCGAGCTGCTCGGCGTTTTTCGCGTTTCGTGACGATGCGATAGCTTGGCTCATCTCTGTAAGTGGCTGAACGTCTTCATCCGCCATTTCATTACCGTCGCGAACTGGGTCAGCCCGATTTGGGCACGAGGATAGCACTTCTGCCCGAAGAGACTCTAAGAGACGACGATATGTCCCAAGTTCCATCAGCTCACTCCCTCTCCTGCATTGTCTCGTAGGTTGGATAAGACCAGCCACGAGATGTATAGTAACTCAGGATGGATAGACGCGGGAAGAAACCAGACGAGACACAGGTGTCCTTTAGGTTGCCGCGCGGCATCCGCTCACAGCCTGTTTATCCGACTATCGTTGTAGAGTTCAATCAACGGACTTACGCCTATCTTATCGAAGAGGCCAGTTACGTCATTGGAAGAGCCGAGGATTCGGATATCTGTATTCAAGATGCGAATCTTTCTCGTTATCACGCCCGGATAGAAAGACGCGGGAATGCCATTTGGATCCAGGACCTCGATAGTACGAACGGTGTCTACCTCAACGATTTGAGGATTTATGCCTCCCAACTCTTCAGCACCGATATAGTTACGCTTGGGGAGGTGTTGATCTACCTTCGCGAGGTCGCGACATGAGTCTACTTGTCACATTTTGGGGCGTTCGCGGATCAATCGCCAAGCCCGGGACAGATACCCGGCGATACGGCGGCAACACCGCGTGTGTCGAAATCAAAGCCGGTGACACGCCATTTATCGTTGATGCTGGCACCGGTATTGATGCACTGGGACAAGCGCTCTGTAAGAATGCGGATGGACCGATAAGTATCCATCTCTTTTTGAGTCATGCTCATTGGGACCATATTCAAGGCTTTCCGTTTTTTGCACCGGCCTATCTACCCGATACCGAAATCGTTGTGCATGGCCCTGAAGAGAGCAATAAAGAATACGTCGGCTTGCTCTCTGGACAGATGACTTCCCACTATTTCCCGGTTGATTTCAGCCAGCTCAATGCCAAAATCTCATCCGGCTCGATCCCTGAAAATGGGGCGAGAATTCTCGATGTTCAGGTTCAGTATTTGAAACAAATTCATCCTGGCGGCAGTTATGCGTATTCTTTTGAAGCTTTTGGTAAAAAAGTTGTCTATGCGACCGACACCGAGGTGGATGCCGTCTTTAAGGGCGAGCGTTGCGCATTCGATGTAAATGCTGACCCTGATAGTCTCCGTCCTATCCCTGAGGAGTTTGTACACTTCGCAATGGGTGCCGACCTCTTCATTGTCGACAGCCAGTATTTCGACGATGAGTATGAGACGAGGGTAGGGTGGGGGCACTCGCGGGCCACAACGGTGGTTGATTGGGCGATAAAATCAGGCGTGAAACGCCTCGCCCTTTTTCATCACGACCCACAACACGACGACGACCTTGTCGATGAAAAAGTGTTCATTTGTCAGGAGCGCGCGAAGAATCTCGGGTCGCAAATGGGCGTCTTTGGCGCTCGTGAAAATCTCACTCTGCGTATTGCCTAGAGTCAGCCTGCGCTTCGGAATGCCAGTGGATCTCTATCCGTTTCGGATACAAATGCCTGAATGTTGAGCTCGGCTTCGAGTCTTCCAGCAAACTCGCTGAGATAACCGCGCTCACTGTTGCTGTGCTCTGTGAGGAGAACCGCAGAACCCTGCCCGACGCGGCCCAATACGTCATGATGTCGCATTTCACCGGTCACAAAGAGGTCTCGCGGATGGAGGCCTTGAAAGAGGGAGCCTCCGGCCCCTGGACATAAAGCCACGGTGCGGATCAATTTCTCGGCACCATCCGGCTCGGTATATGCAACTCGCAGCCCCTGAAGCCCAAGGCCCTTTATCAAGCGTTCTTCAATTACACGGAGAGGCACGGGCGTTGCCAATGTCAGCGTTCGACCAGCACCAAGCGATGGGTCAACTGACGCTTCCTCAATCGGTTTGACCTTCTTCGCCTCTCCAACCATCGCACCAAGCCAATCGCACACGCCGCCCTGCATCGCATCTAAAGCCGTATGAGGACTCCATACCGTGAGCCCAGCCTCGATTGTCTCCAAAATAAGTCGCGTCGAGGGATTTGAGCGGTTTAGGCGCTTGAGGCCACCGAAGATGGGGGGATGGTACGCAATGACCAGGTCGGCATTTTTTTCGACCGCCTCAGCAAGCACCAATTCGGTAAAGTCGATAGTGAGCAGCGCGCGCCGAACACGACGAGAATCTGGACCTTCGACAAGAAGACCAACATTATCCCAGTCGCCTGCCAGTTTCAGTGGCACAATTCGCTCTAATGCCTGTACACAATCCTTTGGAGTCATCCGCATTCCTTAAAAGATCTAAGTTCAAAAGTCATCCATCGGGGAGACCTAGCCAACAACGATGTAAAGTATTACCCAACCCAGCGTTGGGAGAAATCATTATGATGCGTTCTTTGTCTTTGCTCTTTCTGCTTGCCCTCGGACTCTCGACTCAGACCCTCGCCCACACCGGAGTTCCATCCGAACCAAGCGGGCTTCACCCCATTTTTCATGGCGATGAGCTTGTGGGTGGCTATACATCCAAAGGCTATGTTCATTTCCCGTCGAATACATCCACGCCCACGTGGCGTCGAGCGCCCGCGACCACAGGAATGTATGTCGCAGCCTACGGCACGCCCACAGGGCGCAGCTACGCGCTCACATCTGCCGGCCTCTGGGAAGTGAGCGACGGAGGCTGCACTTACACCGAAGCCGAGACCCAGTTCGGACCAATGACCCTCGTTCAGTCCGCCTTCAACCCAACCGGCAATTACCTCAGCTGGATTGGTGCCACCGCAAGCAATGGCAAGCCTATTCTCTACCATAGCCTCGACGGCGAGAGCTGGAACCGCATCCTCTCGCTTCCAGCAGGCTTGGGCTGGAGGGGAATGCTCTGGGAAGCAAATCAGACCGCAGGACTCGCGGTCTTCAGAGCCAGAGAGCAGCTTCTCTACGTCTCGCTCAAGGAAGATGGAACGATTGAATCCGAAGAAGCACTCCCATCGAGCCTGCCCCTCGAAGCGATGCTACTCGCTTCGGATGAGGCTTATACGGTGCTTTACTTTCGAGCGGCTAAGGAGCTCGATGACGGGGAGACATTATGGCGCTGTGACCGAATGGAGGCCAGCTGTGCGCTTGTCTACGACTCGCCTGACAAACTTTTCCATGCCCTCTGGCTACCGGATTCCGAAACCATTGCATGGATGGATGAGTCTGGGGGCAGAAAACTCCTGGAACTCGACGGCAGCCTACGCGCGGACCTCGAGTCCGTGGGCTATTTCAACTTTTTGCCGAATCTTGGCAACGAGAGCTGGTTCATGAAAAAAACACCGGCCGAACATGCGTTCTCGCGCCTGAACGCTCTCGGCGAAGAAATCGACTGGCTGAAATTCGAGGATATCGCGATTGACCCCTGTCCTCCAATGCCGGGCGAGGAGATCGATGAGACAAATCCCTTTGATGAAACCACGTTGCCTGCAGACGACGACGGCACCATCGACGACACAACACCCAACGAGACCGAGGAGAGCGACTCCAACGACAATGAAATGAACACGCCGGGGTCATCAGGCGAGGGCGGGTGTCAGGGTTCAGCGATGGGGTTTTGGCCAATACTTCTCTCTTTACTGGCATATCGCCGACAAAAATGACTGCGATTTAGACTATTTTTGCCTGTTTTAGCCTTTGATGATCTAAAATTCACTCATTTTCTGTATGCTTATGTGGCCAGCCGATTATTCGTGGCTAATGTAGGGAAAATCCCGATACGTAGGAGTTCCCATGTTACGCTCACTCGGCTTCGTCGTTCTTAGTCTTGTTGCATCTACCGCATTTGCGGAGCGAACAGCCCTTCAAAAGCATGCCGACTTTTTTGACGGCAACGGCAACAATATCGTCACAGTACCAGAGACCTACGACGGCCTACGTCGGCTAGGCATCGACCCAGTTCGCTCAAGCGCTTTTGCGGTCGCTATCAATCTCGGGCTCGGTCGCAGCACCGGTGCCGCGTGGTACGAACCTTACAACGTCTACCTAGAGACCATCGAAAAGGGCAAGCATAGCAGCGATACAGATATCTATGACGACGGCGGTGCCTTTGACACCAGTCGTTTCGATGAGATCTGGGCAAAGTACGACCTTAATAAGAACAACGAAATCAGCGAATCCGAGCTCGATCAGCTCTATGCCGGCCAGTACGAGACTGCAGGTGGCTCAGTCGCGTCACGGGCTGAATTCACGGTCCTCATGATGGTAGCAGGTGAAGAGCGCGTGATTTCGAAAGGTTGGTTTTGGGATGAGACCGAAACCGTTATCACACGCGATACTCTGTGGAGCCTCTACGACGGCACGCTCTTTTACGTTATCGCAGGTGAGCCGGTTCCATTCTAAACCGGTCTTGCGCTAACCTAATGATATGGCCCAGCTCCTCCAAGTTCGACGTGTAGCCAAAGGCTACCGACGCTCATTTATCTCAGCTCCTCACAAGGTCCTAACGTCTATCGACTTGAACCTTCGCCGGGGAGAGGTTGCGGGGCTTTACGGTGCCAATGGGTCCGGGAAGACAACACTGACGCGTCTTTTAGTCGGGCTAACCAATCAAGACGACGGCGATATTCAAGTGTTGGGCCTTCCGCCGTCTCAGGCACTTAAGGCCGGACTCATCGGCTATGTCCCTGAGCGTGAACGTTTACCGGGTTATATGACCCCATCGAGCATGTTGCGCGTAAGGCGACGGGGCACTCCAAGAGATATCGACCAACAATGGGTTGACTTCCTCCATGAGACCCTCGGCTTGGATGGTCTTATGCATCGTCCGGTACGCGAGCTTTCAAAGGGGCAACGCCAACGGATCTCTATTCTCCTGGCCATTGCTCCGCTTCCACCCTTAATTATCATGGACGAACCAACCGACGGTCTCGACCCCGTGAGTAGAGTGAGGGTTAAAGACATCATCCGTGCATTGAGCCAGCGAAATATCGGCGTGTTGATGAACTCGCATCTCGTGGATGAGACACAGAGCGCCTGCGAGAGTTATGCAATCCTCCACGGCGGAACAATCAAAGAGCGCGGCCGAAGCGAGTCACTTCGATCCGAAGTGTCATCATGGATGATTGCCTTGACCGCTGATGGAAACGACTTACAAGAGGCCAGGCAGATTCTCCAGCTGCCCGAAGCGGATGAACGAGGTTTCATGAAAGCCCCAGCTTCCAACCTTGAGGAGCTTAATGCCTTTATCGAGCAAGCACGCAGCCACAAATTGCTACTATCGGCACTGGAACCCGAGCGGCATCCAATCGAGGACAAGCTTGCCGCCTTCAGCGTAGGAGAATGCAAGGAATGATGCAGGCCGTGCTGGAGCTACTTATGGACGCGATGCGAAGAAGGCTTGTGATGGTTCTTCTGCTCTTGAGCGCATTGATTATCGGCGGAATAGGCTACGGACTACAGCTCGAGGTTGTCGATGGTGCCATCGCATCCGCGAAAGTTTTCGGCCAAATAGTCAGTCAGAGCGAAGAAGGAAGCCTCAACCTGACCGGAATTATGACAGCTGTTCGCACAATGTGGTTCGTTCTGATTACATTGGTCTGTCTCATATTGAGTGCGGGGACCATCACCGACTGGATGAAGGACAGCTATTCGATATTCTTATTGCAATCAGGGTTGTCGCGAGCGCAGGTCTACTTGGGTATCCTCACCGCGACCTGGTTACTCTTGGGTGCCTTTATTGCACTGACCACGTTCTCGCTTGAGCTACTCCTCGAAACAAAACTCAAAGTCGAATTCGCAGGGATCCGGCAAGCCGGATTCGCCTCGTGGCTCCATCTTTTTAGCCTTTTGGCGATGTGTTTTGCCGTGCTTCCTCGGCGTACACAGTGGCAGGGAGCCATGCTCATAGGTTTAATTTTTCTCGTTGTCGGCTTCGCACCACAAGATATTCCACTCAACGAGCGTCCGTTATCCATGACTCTTTTATCGCTCATGCCTCTAGGCAGCGAATGGATATCCTGGCTACTTCTTGAGGATCAGGTCATCGACCGAGTACCCCGCTTAGCTCAAATTGGTTACTGGCATCTGTGGGCTCTCCACGGACTCGGATGGACCTTGATTGGACTTGCACGCATTCAAAACAGAGAATTCAGTGACCGTGATGACTAGACTTTTTCAACGCCTCCTCAAGAATGGCTCCATCTTTTTTTTCTTAGCGGGATTTAGCGTTCTCCTCATCTACAGCGCAGTCCGCGCCCCAGCCCCAGAGTTCGCAAGCGAAACAATCGTTGAATTCCCGAGACAGAATGAAGAGACCATCCGGACCCGACGCGCAAACCGTCCGTATTCAAAAAGGCCGGTGCCAGTTCCACTTAGCTCTGATTCCGATGAAACCGACACCGGAACAGTTGAGCCAGATCCGATTTTAAGAGGGCTGCGCGCTATCCCGAAAAGTAGCGGTATGATGGTCCTTGAGGCGAACGCCATTAAACACTCCTGGATCTTCGATGCCCTCGAAGGCTGCATCGATTTTCAAGACACCGACCTTCCCGAGGGTTTCCCAGAAGACTTCGACCTCACTGAGTCCATCGACCGCGTAGCAACCGGCGATGGTGTCGCGCTGGTCTCAGGGTTCTTCGAGGGAATAGATTGGGAGGCCGCAGCTGGCGAGCCAACCGAGATCCGAGACGGCACGAAGATCTACGAAGCCTCCGAAGGTAATTTCTTCGCAATATGGGACAATCAGATGATGATTACCGCGGACTCCCAAGCAGCACTCGACGAGGTCTTGAATGGACTCATGAATCCAGAGAGCGTGCCAGCCACTGGCGGGTTAGACGCCAACGATGCATACGGAGATATTTATGGGAAATTCAATGGCGCCGTA
>JAYYQC010000473.1:0-5641 GCA_036128675.1 Myxococcota bacterium
AGAAAGCCGTCGAATCTATAGATGCCGGGGTAGACCATATAGCGCAGACCGCCATATGCGCTGAGGGTTAAATCGACCGCTGGTAGCCAGTTAAACCGTGGGGTCACAACGCCCTCAGCCACTGGCCAGTTCAGGCCGACATCAAGTTCAAAGCGGGCTGGACGACCGGGTTGGCGGTAGGGGGTTAGGGCGAGCTGCCGAGAGCTACGGGAGTCTCGGACGTAGACGTAGTTGATCTGAAACTCCCAGAGAAAATTCTTGGTTGGGAGCCTCGAAAGTGCGCCAACGCGCCACGACTCAAAGTTATTAAGCTCCAGGAGCTGTGAGGCATTTATTCCCAGATGAACGGGGGAGTCACGCCAATCAAACCGCAGTGGAGTCGTCGTAGAACCAATGGACGACTGCAGCAGGGCGTCTAGCGTAGAACGCTTATCGCGCAGTGATTCGTCCTGTTCTTGACGATAGTCAGGCGCTTGAGAATTTGTTCTATCCTTTTGGGTAGGGGTAGGGGACGGCTCATTCGCATGGGCACCTTGGATAGGGATGACGAGGATGAAGCCTACCGATAGAAGGTATCTCTTAAGGGTCATCGGGAAACCCTCCATCGGTTAGTTGAGGGAAGCGCGGTGTATAACACTGATCCTGATACGTATCTCGAAATGCCTCGCGAACCTGATAAATGCCGGCACCATCGAAGCTCGGGTGATCGCAAAAGCGCGTGCAATGGGTAAGCGCGAGCGTGAGGTCAAAAGCCTCTGATGTCCACATTTCGCTTCCGTAGAGTGCTTGTCCGGTCGTCGCGATACCAAACGGGACACTGAAGGCGAAAGCACTGGCTGAACCAGCCAACACCGATTCATACTCAAGCTGAATAAGAAAGGGAAAGGCCCAGGCCAGCCCAACTTCATAGCGCGCTTCTGGCGCATTGTTATGCCAGGGGGGCAAGAACTCCAATGGCAGGACCGGGCTCTCGAATGTGGATTCGATACCTTCGGACCGGATGAGCACAAAGTCAGTCAATTCATCGGCGCAGTATGAGAATGCATCAAGTTGCTGTGCCGAGATAAATTCGCCGTTCATGAAGCTGGCACTTGTGCCAAATCCTAGGTCTATATTTTCGTTAATCGTCGGCCGCAGAGGCGCACGAAAGTCTAAGCTCCGCATCTCGCCGGCTTGCGCCTTAGAATAATCTTCGATGAAGTCGAGGTAGATCGACCTTGTTGGAAGAATCGGAAGACTCGTAAAACTTAAATTTCCAAGGTCGACTTCAGCATTAGTGGGCGCAATTGGGCAGCTCTGTTGTGAGGCGTCGGGAAATTTTTCAAGGAGGTCCTCGATCTCCTCTTGGGTCTCGGGAATTTCCTCAAGATCGAGCTCTGAGAAAACAGCCGGACACCAGAGCACGCGGTTGGCGATAGTCTCACGCTCTACCTCATAGCGGAAGCTATCAAAGACAAAGGCACCTGTGAGTCGAGGCGTTGACTTGTCCTCCTCTGCAGTGATGAGGGTCTCCAGTATCCTCTCTATCTTAGGTGAGAGTGTTGCGGCTGAGTCGTGATGTAGAACGAGGCTTAGCACCATGTCTTCGCCCGGGGTTCTGGCCAGCGCAATTGCATCCCGAAGCTGCTCACTCACGCGCTCTTCAAAATCGGCCTGAACCTGCGTTTCGGTGCAGATGACAGGTGTCGATGCGTCAAATTGCAATCGCTGCATTTGCATGTCGAGATGGTCGCTCGAAATGGTCTCCTGGCAGGGCCGAAAGAGAAACTTTATCTGAGTTACGGAAGCGGTCGGGCTGCGTAGGCTTGGAAAGGCTGGCTGAGTCTCAGGATTTTTTAGAGCATATGCGGTTGTTGTAAACGTCCCTTTCGCATCTGTAACCGTCGTTTGCGAACAGACCGCTTCGGCGTCTCGGCCACCGATTGGCAAGGGCGTACTCTGAAAGAGTGCAGGCTCAAGAGTGCTTAATGAAGGTGCGGGAAAGAGGTCGATTGGGTTGGGGCAAGGCTCCCCGTAGCTGTAAGGATTGTCGTTGGCCGGATTTGGGCGCAGGCCATAGCCTGACTCGACAACTTCGAAATACCGACGAAGGCCCAAGTCACGGGCCTGCTCATTGCGGATCGTCGGAAACTGGTGACGGCTCCGCCATTGAATATGTTGGTTGGTCTCGTCAAAGACACCATAAACCAACAAGCTTCTACCACGATGCGCACTCGTATCGTTGATGATATTCACAACGGGACGAGCTAGACGCGTCAGTTCGCCGTCTTCATGGTAGCGCAACCTGAGACCGATGTTGCGAGGCTCTTGATTTACGGAGATCGATGCACTGCCACAGAGCTTTGAGGGACCGCAGTTGACGGGTTCGTGGGTGTGAACATGGCGGAATTCATCTAAGGGGGTCCAGTCGACGGTGAGGTTGTCTGTCGTGAACTGAATCTCGACCGCGCTGGATTCGTTGAGCCCAGCGAGGGCTTCTAATTCGTAGAAGACAAAGAGTGTTTCTTCGGCGGCAAACCAAGACATGTCTGAGATTGTGAACTCGGCCTCGATGTCCACGATTGGAACCTTACAGCTTGTGATAAGGGCCTGAATCATCGCACAGAGTAGTAGGCGACTCGCGAAGCCTCGTCGTGGTCCACGACCTGCAGGTCTCACTGTCGAGGTGTCCCGGTAAGGACGCTCTCCAAGGTTTGCTTGCGTCTCTTAAGCTCAGCTTGAAAGGCTGCGGCAACTACTTTTCGACCATGTTCAGCGCGTTCGAGTTGCTGGTCGATACCCTCAAAACTCATGGCTGTTTGAATTGCGGCCTGAAGCGTCATCGGCGCGTCGTTGATAAGCTGCTCTCGACTCTCGGTGGGTTCGAGAGAGAGCCACGCGCTGAGCGCGTCGATATCTACTTCAAGCATCAAGTTGGTGCGCGCCTCGAGTGGCAACTCAACGACGGTATCGGCAAAGACAAAGTCGCGGTACCAATCAGGTGCAATACCACCGCGCGGCTCGAGGGCCATTTGGTAGAGGCGCTCTCGATGCGCTTTGGCGAGTCGGCCCGCGAGGATGCTTACGGCCTTGACTGCGTGAAAGGCTTTACCGGTATCGGTTCGGTCACTTGGTGTCGGTAGCTCGGGCAGGGCTTGCTGAGTACTGAAGGCCTCGACAACCTCGTAGATCACCTTCGATTCGGTTGGGCTGATACGATTGGACCGCAAGAGAGAGGTAATCAGGGATTCGGTGTGCTCAGCTGAAAGAAGCCTGGCTACTTCATGCTGCCTGGGGCCTGTTATGTGGGCGAAGATCAGTCCCGCGTAGTGCGAGGGAAGCGCCTCGAGAAGGTCTTTCAGGCCACTTGCGCCAATATCTTCTCTCAGTGTTCTCGCCGCGCTTGTATCGTTCTGATTCAGCAGAAGAGAGGTCAGTGCGACCCGCTCAAGATGCTCAAAGAATGCTTCGTCTTCGGGGAGCGTATCGCGTGAGACGTTCTTGAAATAATCCGAAAAGCTCAGCTTGGCCGCGGCGAAGCTCGGCTCATCTGGAAAGGCGGATGGTACGTGTTCGGGAAAGAGCATCATTGCTTTAGCGAGGAGCTGGCGTTCATCGGCACGCAGCAGGTCGGTCACGATTTGATGCAGTGTCTCTTTGCCGTGAGGACCTTCAAACCGTTTTCGCCACTTATGTTGGGCAACGTCCAAATTGAAGGCAGGGCTCTCTTCATCGGTCACGGCCGTTGCTGGCATTTCTTCGGTGGACGACTCTGAAGGTGTCTCCGCATTGAGACGCGCGATGAGAGCACGTTCCTCGATACTCGTCGTCCCAAGTCTTCTCGATGCCCAGATTACAATGAGGGCGGTGATTGTCAGAAGGATAATGGCGATCATCCAAGGGAAATGAGGTAGGAGGTTTTCCCAAAGCTCGCGAATCGCCTGCGTTTGATTCCACTCAGGGACAGCTGTTACCGCGGTCTCCTCTTCGCTAGGAGGCGATTGCTCAGGCACTTCTTCAGCTTCAGAATCATCGAGAAGCGAAGGCGGTGTCGGCGCGATGGGAACCGAGGTGACCGAGACGGCGAGAAACCCTCCGGAGAGCTTCGCTTTGAGTCGAGTCGAGAGAACTTTGATAGCTTTTCGTTCGAGCGTATTTTCGTAGGCATATGCGCATTCGGCTGCGGTCAAAAATTCTTGGGGTGGGATGCTTCCTGGACCCTCGTCTTGGGCCAATCCTGGGAGGGAACGTCGCTTCGGCTGGTCAATGACACCATGGTCGAGGTAGCGACAGCCCTTTGGAAAGCAGCGCTCGAGTGCGCAGTCTATCGATAGTGCTTGCTCGAACCGGTGCTCAAGCTCTCGAAGCTCCAAGAGCACCGAGTCTGGGATTTGCCGTGTCGGCAGACGGCTTCGACGCTGGGCATCGGATGTACCACTCACGAGCAGAAGACCGGTGAGGACCATCGTCGTGGTGACTACGCGTTGGAGCTTGCGCCAACTCGGAGTGCCGTATCTGCCAGAACGTTTCATTAATATACCCTTACAATTACTCGACGGTGTCTGGCCAGCACTTCGGTATCGCTGAGGCCTTTGAGCTCATCGGGTGGTAGAGGTTTTGTGTCTGCGTATCCTTCGACTCGGATCCGTTCCGGTGGAATACCTGTCGCTTCAAGGCGACTTCGGACGGCATGTGCACGCGCTGTAGAGAGTTCCCAGTTCGAGCGAAAGCTTGAGCCCTCGGTCAGGGGAATGCGGTCGGTGTGCCCTTCCACCGCAAAGGCGTAGCGCTGAGCATAGGGGCTGAGGGTCCCGAGCATCGCGGAGACAATCTTTGTGACCTCGTCGCGAATCAACGCCTTGCCTGAGTCAAATACGATGCCGGAGTTCAAGGATAGCTCCAGGCCATCATCGGTCAGCTTCGTCGAAACCAACGATTCCATGCCGCGCTCAACAATTTTCTGGTCGATTTCTTTTTGGATGGAGCTCAAGCTCTGAGGACTCTCCTGTCCCGAGAGGTTTTGTGTGATCTTCTGCATTTTTGAACGACTGATCTCGGCGGCGCTGAGCAACATGACGAAGAAGATCAGCAGATTGGTGATCAGGTCCGCGTAGGAGAGAAGCCATGCCTCGTCACCAGATGCCTTTCGTCGCTGCATAATTCTTACGCTCCTACCCGTCGCTGGTCGCCACGTGAGAGTGCAATAAGCTCGCGGGTGGTCTGCTCACACCGCTCAATCGCGCCGAGTTTTTCGTCCAATCGCTCGCGAAGGTAATGCCCGATTGGACCTGCAACCCCTGCACCAAATGCAACGCCGTAAAGCGTTGCGATGAGGGCCAAAGACATCGCTGCCCCAATATTTAGATTATCGGCGCCCATACTTTTAAAGAGCTGAATCATCCCAGTAATCGTACCAACCATTCCAAACGATGGTCCCAGCTTCGAGAGGAGTTCCCAGTTGGAGACAGCTGGCTGCCATCTGGAAAGCTCTGCATGCCGCAGCTCCATAAAAGCTGTCTCGATCGAGGCATCCGGCGCGCGCTTGACCACCAGATCGGTGAGCTTCTGGAGTACAGGCGATGCACTGCCTTGGCTGAGGTTTAGCGCCTGAGCACGGTCGCCTCGAAGCCAAAAGTCTCTTAGCTCGGTCCGCTCCTGTTCA
>JAYYQC010000474.1:0-2304 GCA_036128675.1 Myxococcota bacterium
AAATGAATAGTTCTGAGTACGTCCGAGACTCTGGCTTTCGTATGTGCTTGAACCCAGATATCGGTCATCACCAAGCGGACTTCCGCCGGTACTCATATCGAGATCAGGCCAACTTCTCTGAGCGAGTGTCAACGCGGAGAAAACCCGGTTTAGCGCCTCGTCTGCGGTACCTACGTGATTTCCGTTCCCATTGTTGATCTTCGTTTCACCTGCATCGGGATCTCCGTACTGTAGATAGGTGAAGCGCTTAATCTTTTCGGAATTGAGACTGTAGATATCGAGATTTTCTCCCTCTGCGGCAAGGTCGTCAAAGTCATAGACCACCGAGGTTTCCTCAGCCGGTGCCTTTTGAATCAATTTACTCCACATCCGGTTTGAGGAGACTGCGGTATTCAAGAAATCCCTGATACCGGCGTCCATGTAGATGTTGAGGTGTCCAAGTTCTTCATAGCTGCGTTCTGAGATAAGGGTGTTTGAATCGTAGCGCGATGTCTCATCCCAGACGGGAGTAATCGTATAGAGCGAGTCGTTTTCGCCGGGATCGCCGGGGTTGGCGACGCCATCAAGTCCGAGATCGTCGAAGGCTTCGCCTTCGTCGTACCACCAGGTGTGGTCTGTACCTGTTGGGTTGAGGAAAGCATCCCAGTTATCGTTGTTTGGATCTCGGTTGGTAAGGGGATCGTAGCCAGGTTCATCGCGGTCTGCGAGGCCGTCGATACCGGTATCTTCGTATCGTTCGTGGGCATTGATCACGACTGGCTCGCCGTAATCCCTTCGATTGTTGCCATTTAAGTCAATGGCGAGCACGACTGATATTGGCTCGGTTCGAGCGGTGTCAGGAAGAAGACGTCCAAGTTTGGCTTCAAAGCTGCCGTCTGGATCTCGGACATAACCGTCACAATAGGTAATCGCATTATACTCCCCGTCGGGATTGTATTCCGCGTTGAAGAAGTTAGGGATCACAAGCGGGTTTTCACAACGCTCTGCTTTAGATTTGTTTAGCCACTCTCGGGTGATTCCAGGGGCCGCCCAAGGAACTTCTCCGCTTCCATCGTACATCGGATTGCCGTAGGCCATGAAGATGTCTTGCAGTGACCGGAGCAATGTTACCCGGTGAAAACTTCCACCACGTCCGCCATCAGGACCCCGGTACCAGTTGTGGTAATCGCTGGCGAATTCTAGGACGTCCGTCTCCGCGTTGCGTTCGGGCGGTAGTACTCGCAACTCGGGCGCAAGCATCGGGTTATTTGCATTGGTGTTGTAGTAACCGCAGAAAGCCTCGGCAGTGTCGAGTGACAGGCCTTCTGCCATACGGTTCTCGAGTTCCTCGAGTGAGCAGAAGCCCTGCATCCAATTGCGCCGGATCATGCGTGCGAATGCTTTGAGGTCGACCAGTGGTGCGCCAAGAATGCCAACGAAGTCATATCGGTCTGGATTGGAGAGCGCGATGTGTGCTGAAGCCCCCCCACCCATACTGATTCCGGCGATCGCTCGGTATGTGTAGAGTCGCTCTTCAGTGTCCATGTCGACCGATTCGGTCTCGACGCTTGAGTCAGAGCATCCAACCAGACTGAAAAGTGTTGAAAATACTAAAAGAAAAACGCGTTTGTGCATCGTATGCATGAAAATTCTCCCCCGTCAGACAAGAATGTCTCTCCCCAGAGACACAGGCTCCAGTCGTCGTGAAATTAACCACCGGCGACGACATACACGGATAAAACGCACGTTGGCTTACATTCAGCAAGGCAAGTGGTCATAAAAAATGAGTCCAATACTCATTTTTGAGGATCGAGTTAGGTGTGGGGAGCTTATTCTGGGGAATTAGTGAGCATCTTCGCGGCATAAGAGGAAGTAATTCGGTGTCGCTCGGTGGTGCTTGAAGGCGCGGCCGATCGTGATGTGCTCGGAGACCTTTCGCAGATAATCGATCATATTTGCATAGACAAAACGCTGAAGACCTTCTTCATTCGCGCGAACACTTGGCCACTTAGGGTCCAATTTGGAGCCTCGTTGCGGGACCTTATAATAGTTGACGCCTACTTCTCTTCGCTCTGGGAAGTAGTCGACGACAAAGAAGCCCGGCCCGATTAGAGGGCGAGTAAGTCCTTCGTTATAACCGAAAAGGTGATCTGCGCTCGGATGAGGTCGACAAAAGCGTTTTTCAAAGTCGCGCAGAGCAGGGAGCGAATTGTAACCGATATGAACAACCTCTTGTCCATCGGGGATGTGTGAAGGCACAAGGTCCTCTAACGATGTTTCGCCGTGAAGGGCTAGGTCCCAAAGTCGAGCCTGGTCGGCTGCCGT
>JAYYQC010000475.1:0-2186 GCA_036128675.1 Myxococcota bacterium
TCACCACCCAGCAGGTTTACGACCGGGAAGTCTACATCGTGTTGGATGGCCGCTATGTCGCCATGGCTAACGGTAAATTTCTGTGTCATTATGAGCCAGGCGATGTCTTTGGCGTAGAGTCCTTTTTTGCAGCCGACGGCCTGAGGGGCGCATGCGTACGCGCCGAAGAGGAAGGCAAGCTCCTGGTCCTGAGGCGTCAGTTCCTCAATGAGCTCTCCGGCCGCGATGGTATCGCTGGACTCCAGATTACGAAGAATCTCGCAGAAGCCTTAGCAGAGCGGTTACGGCTTGAATTTCAGCGCTCAAGTTTGACTGAGACCTTGGCATCGCACCTCATGAAGCGGGATTTCGATTCACTGACTCAGACTCGGGCAATAGAGTATTGGAATGACCGGCTCGAAGACGAGGTAAGTCGATCGAATCGATATGGACGCGCCTTAGCGGTGGGGTGTGTACATCTCAATTCCATGCCAAGCTTTATCGAGAAATGTGGTGAGCAGGTCAGTTTCGCAGTCCTGGGGCGGGTGGGTGAGTTTATCAACACGGTGGTCCGGGCCAACGACGTTGTTGCTCGCTATTCGGAGTATAGCTTCGTGATTCTCTTCCCCGAGACTGAGCCAGAAGGTGCTTGGATTGCCATCCATAAGCTCGAGGAAGCGGTCTCCGGACAAACTGTTCAGACCTCCGAAGAGGAACTTTCGATTGGATTTGAGCCTTTTGTGACGGGGCGCATCACTGGCGATAAGGCCGAGTTATCAGCAGACGACATTATGCAGTCGATTATGGATTCGACCGACGCAGCATTCGGTTTAGAGATGGAGGCAGAACAATGAGCGGAAACAACAACCACTGGTCGCTCAAACTGGTCGATAATGCAGGTTGGGTTGCTCTTGCGTGCGTAGCCCTCACCAGTGTTTTTTATGCGGGTCTTATCGAAAAAGGGGTTCGGATTGATAATCGACCTGAAGCCTTTGCAAGCGCGGATTCCGATGCACCCGACATCCTTAATTCGATTCGTGAGCAGTTTGGTCGTGATGACCTCTTTGTTGTCCTGATTGACGGCGATATTCGCAACGCATCCTACGTAGCCAACCTTCAGAGCCTTGAGGACGCAATCCAAGGGATGACCTTTGAGAGCGAAACACCGGAGGAGGCACCGGCGGTCGTCGAAACGGAAGCCACCGACTCTAGCGAGGGCGAAGACTGGGGTGGAGATGATTGGGGCGATGAGAGCCCTGAGGAGGCCGGCGTCGCGCTTAACCCAATCGACCAAACCATTTCGCTCATCTCAGTTCGACGCACAACCGGCAGCGAGGGCAGTATCACGGTTGAGGAACTCTTTGACACAGGGGTGACTGACCTCACATCTGATCAGTTCATCGAACGGATCCAGACCAACCAGTTCGCAGTCGAGAATCTGGTGTCGGAAGACTACCGCTATTCTGCACTACTCGTCCAAACCGAGCCGATGGAGGACGTGGTCAATACCAAGTTTTATTTTGCCTTGAAGTCGATAGTGGAGGCCGAGTCCAAGACTGACTTCTCGCTGATGCTCGTCGGACTTCCTGCCCTCATTGCCCAAATGGACCAAGACACCCAGAAGAATATCGGTGCCATTACGATGGCGGCGCTGCTCGTCATGTCGATAGTTTTACTCACGCTCTTTCGTTACTGGTCAGCGATTGTTGGTCCCCTGATCGTCGTGATAGTTGGGTCTATTTGGTCCTTCGGCTTCATGGCTTGGACGGGGGTGACGATGAACTACGTCAGTGCCATCATCCCTGGCTTTCTGATTATTGTAGGGCTTGCCGATGCAATACATCTCCAGTCGAGCTACGCATCTAAACTCAGCACCTCTGATTCTCCTCGAGAAGCGCTCGCGGCGGCGGTGGCGAAAACAGCGGTCCCCATCGCCTTCACATCTTTTACAACCATGGTTGGTCTGATGTCGTTTAGAGCTGCTTCGGTTGAAGCGGTCAGAGAGCTAGGCTTCAGTGGTAGTATCGGCATCCTTGGTGCGATGGTCTCAACCCTGATGGTCTTACCTTTCTTTTTGCGACTGGACCGCAAGGGAAAGATGGTATCCAAGAAAAGAAAGGAGAATGGCGTCGACAGCATCGACCGGTGCTTGCATGCTATCAATTGGCTCTCCGGGCTTGGTAGTCCGCTGCGTCGCAATATGGTCT
>JAYYQC010000476.1:0-9088 GCA_036128675.1 Myxococcota bacterium
ATGAACGCGAGGATTTAGAGTGTGACCACGGCGGCGACCCATTTGTTGGAAGCTCGGACCGCGTCATTGAAAAAGCCGCCTCCCTTTTGCGTGCGGCGGGGGAACCCGAGCGACTCCGTCTCCTGGAACGCTTAGGTAAGAGCGAGGCCTGCGTTGGGGAGCTCGCCACGGAATTTAAATGTGGAACGCCAACCATCTCGCAACGACTGAAGATTCTTCATCAAGAGGGATTGATCACACGACGCCGAGACGGAAAGCACATTTACTACCAACTCGATGATGACCACGTGAAGCAACTCCTCGATAATGTCCTCGCACATGTGGCCCATAGCCACGAATAAGTAGCAACCTCTTGAGAGAGGAGAACCCATGGCTACATCATCGACCGAGCAAAACGACCGAAATATCATCACCCTTGTTGACCGTCTCTTGATCCGTGCATCGGCCGAACGCGCGAGCGATATTCATATCGAACCCCGTAACGAGACCGTTCGCGTCCGATTTCGTGTCGATGGTGTGTTGGTGGAACGGCCAGGATTCAATCTAGAGCAAGGGGCCTCCATTACAAGTCGTCTCAAGATTATGTCCCAACTTGATATCTCCGAGAAACGGCTCCCGCAGGACGGCGCTTTCGAGTTCACTATCAATCAAGTACCTGTACCATTTCGGGTAGCCACCTTTCCGACCGAGTATGGAGAAAAATTAGTTGTTCGGGTCCTATCGAGAGCAGATGCAGCACTCAGCTTAGAGCGACTAGGACTCAGCCCAGACGACCTCGTGACCCTGAGACGTGTCGCTCAACACCAAGAAGGCATCGTGCTCGTGACAGGACCGACGGGCGCCGGCAAGACCACCACCATGTATGCCCTCCTCCATGAGCTTGAGAACACGACAAGGAATATCACAACGCTTGAAGACCCGATTGAGTATCGCTTCGATTCGATTATCCAAGGGCAGGTAAACACCAAAATTGGCTTTACATTTTCGCAGGGTCTCAAAGCGATTCTCCGACAAGACCCGGATGTTATCATGGTTGGTGAGATGCGAGATGCCGAGACAGCCGAGATTGCTTTTCGCGCGGCACTCACCGGCCATCTGGTATTTTCTTCTCTACACACCAACAGCGTGATTGACTCGTTTGTGCGTCTCTTCGACATGGGGCTTGAGCGCTTCGTCGTTGCGTCCGCGCTTCGCGCGGTCATCGCACAGCGGCTCGTCCGACGTCTCTGCGTCAACTGCAGTAAACCCGCCCCGCTCTCTGAAGTCAGTCGTTCGCTCTTAGGACTAAGTGATTCGGACGAAGACATCGAAGTCTTCGAACCGGTCGGATGTGCGTCCTGCAATCAAACCGGCTATTTCGGTCGAGTGGGACTCTACGAGATCTTAGAGATAGACGATGAGCTGACCGACCTCCTAAAATCTCAGACCCTATCTCGCCAGGTGATTCGGCAGGAGCTTGAGAAAAGAAGCATTCGAAGTCTCCGTGAAGCTGGACGGGTACAGATTCTCAAGGGTGCCACCAGTGTCGACGAGGTGCTGCGTGTGACATAATCACCCTACCCGCAAGTAGCTAAAATTCGCTAGGATTCGACTAAAAAGATACGCAACGCAACGAAGTCGCGCTCGATACTCCCACTGTCCACCCACCGCCGTTGGCGGCTAGACAAATAGGAGTTCGGTCATGCCTTCACTCAATAGCCTTATCTCAACCGCAAGAAGCAGCCAGTCAGCCGGCGGTGAACGTATCTACAAGTCAGAGGCTAAGAAGATCGCCGCGCAGATCACACGCGATTCGATGGTAAGCGCAGCGGAGGCCAAGGCACTTCGAGGCATCCTGGGCGACGGAAATCTGACCCGAAGCGCTGAAAAACTCCTCGTAAAAACCCTCGAACTCCGGGCCGATAGCAACGACGGTCGCGCTACCGAGGCCTTCGCGATCACAACCGGCAGCGCAGCCGATCTGGCAACTGCGTATCAGCGTGGCGACAATCCATTGAAAGAGGTCGGTGTTTCTGAGCGCAAGGAAATACTCAACACCGCAATCGCGGCTCTCGACGACAACACCGGTCGCTCTGCTCGGGCACGACAGGCGCGCAGTGACGCGTTTACGGTCGCTTTTTCAGCTTTGACCTCTCTGCCTAAATCACGTTCGACGTCCCGACTGATCGGTTCGGCGGTTGATGCGCTTATTGACGCGGCAAGAAGTGAGCAACATCCGCGACTCCAGAAGCACATGGTGCGCCTCTTGGCCGATATTGACCTCGGTAAGAAGGTTTCCAAGACCGATAAAAAGGACATTGAGCGTCTCTTCGCTGATGTGATTCCGCAGAAATTCGACGTTGCCAACATCGTCGGCGACGACGGATATGTCGAGTGGACCCACTACACCGGACACGGCGAGAACATGTACCGCTCCTTCCTGACCAACATGCAGAATCAAAAACTGCTTGGGGCTAAATTTGAGCTGGTAGAAAAGACCGACGACGGCGCAATCCTCGAGGCGACGTTTAAATCCCCCAAAGGCCCCGAGCGAATCGAAGGCATCCGTATCCACGTCGAGCATTACCAGCACAACATGTTTGACCTTGTTGGCGAACCAACCGGAATTTCATACGGGGGACACTCCGACACCGGCAACAACCAAGAGAAGTCTCTGGCGAAGGCTATCCGCGATGGTAAGGTTGCTGAGAATCCTCAGCTGATTCTTCTCGACCTTTGTGCCGGTCTCGACGGCCTTGACGATGCTCTTGAGAGTCTCGGCAATGTCGAGGTTCTTACGACCGTAGACTCGTCCTATTACGGTAAAGCAAATCTCAAGGATGAAGACGGCCAATTCGAAGGTGTTGAAAGTTACGAAATGACACCTACCCTTCTTTCAACTTGGACCAGCATTATTAAGGGCGAAGATTATGCCAAGATGCGACGACGCATCGCTTCTGGTCTTGAGAGTGATGATCACGTCTACCACCCCAATTACGTAACACCGACCCTCAAAGACTACCGAGCGATGCGTTGGGCACATCTCGATATTGACGATGACGGTACCTCAGACGCCCTCGACATTCACTTTCGTTTCGACGTCAAAGACCGAAAGAGCACCAACTCACTCAAGCCCAAAAATATCCGTGGCGATGTGGGCGCAATCAATGGCGATACTGTCCGAGACGCGGTTTTAGACCTCAATGTTTCGACCCACTACAACGCACTCATGAGCGAAGACTACGGGATCGCGCATCAGTTCATCTCAGGCGGCTTCATCGAAGCCGCGGCGGGTGAACCTCTCGTCCAATTCATCAACGGAGAGAACAGCGACGGAGAGTCCCTCGTCCAAGTCGTGGTAGATAAGCGTCTCGCAGGCGCTTCTCGAGAAGCACTGGCGGCTCTTGTCCATTATGAGGCTGTCATGTTCCTGGCTGACGAAGATTGGGTCGACCTATCGGAGACCGACCGAAAGCTCATGGGCTTGGTCTTCGCCGCCGCCCGGCTCGGCTGTGATGGCAAAGCCCGCAGCAACGACCAAAAGGTCTGGCGCTCGCTGCTCGACGCAACCAACCTTCCCAGCATCCCCTTCAGCGGCATTGCTGCAAAGCTCGACGCTGAGTACGGCGATTACACCGGAAATATGAAGCATGTCGCCTACTTGAAGTCCGTCTTGAGCCAAAGCGCCAAATCTAAGCTGCGAAAAAGCGACGTAGGTCGTACAGGACAGGCAGTCGCCTAAGTGCCTCGGGAAAAGAGCTGCTCTCATCCTCCTAAACTTTCTCTTCCTGCTCTTTTAGGGCTTCGATTGTTAAAATCCCCTCCGCTTGCAGACTGAGTGTCACTCAGGTAGCGTCCGCTCGCCCAGCTGAGGAGAGGAGACCTACCCATGAAATATCTATCAGCAGTGACCTTGCTGTCTTGCACCATCGCGTGCGCAACCACTCAAACGACTGAACCGGCCTCAGAGGCTGAAGCCGCCACCGAGGATACAATGAACCAGGCCGATCCCTACCTTTGGCTCGAAGAAGTTGAAGGAGAAAAAGCTCTAAATTGGGTTCAAAACCAGAACAAGTCGAGCTTAGCGCACTTCGAAGCCGATCCGCGCTACAACCAATATCTCGAGTCCGCAGTCGATCTTCTCAATGCCAAAGACCGCATCCCCTATGGTGCCGTTCGAGGCGGAGTCATCTACAACTTTTGGCAAGATGAGACGAATGTCCGAGGACTCTGGAGAAAGACGACGCCTGAGTCTTACCGAACCGATGATCCCCAATGGGAAACCATCCTTGACTTCGATAAGCTCGCAGCGGATGAAAATGAGAACTGGGTCTACAAAGGAAGTGTCTGCCTCGCTCCGGACTTTACACGGTGTATGCTCCGTCTGTCACGCGGCGGTAAGGACGCATCGGTTTACCGCGAATTCAATATCGCGACCAAGAGCTTTGTGGAGGGTGGATTTGAGTTACCTGAGGCTAAGTCGAGTGTTGACTGGGTTGACGAGAACACACTGAGCGTCGCAACCGATTGGGGCGAAAATACACTGACCACCTCTGGCTACCCGCGCATCACCAAACTCTGGAAACGCGGCACACCGCTGAAGAGTGCGGAAACTCTGCTCGAAGGCAAGACCGAAGATATGGGTGTCTGGCCGATGAACCTTCACACCCCCGACATCAACCTCGTAGGCGTCGTAAAGTATATGTCGTTCTATACCCACGAGTATTACCTGCGTAAGGCTGATGGCAGCCTTTTCAAGCTTCCGATTCAGAACTCAGCGTCTCTCAATGAATTCTACAAAGGCCGTTTTCTGATTTCGCTCCGTGAAAAGTGGGAGCATCAAGGACAAACCTATGCACAAGGAACCCTCCTAGCGATTGACGCCAACTCGGTGATTGAGACCGGCAAGATCGATAAGGTGGAGGTACTTATCACGCCCGATCAGCGTACAAGTATCGAGGGGGTCTCCGCATCGAAGAGTGGGCTCTTTGTAACGCTGCTCCAAAATGTAAGGAGTAAGGTTCTCAAAATGGACGTGAGTCCAGAAGGTACCTGGTCGAGCAAAGAAGTAAATCTCCCAAATACCGGAAGCATTTACGTCGGTTCTGCGAATGCTTTTGATGACCTCATCTTCTTTTCCTATGAAGACCACATCACACCCGATACGCTCTACGAGTTTATTCCTGGTCAGGCGGACCTCAAGCCAATCAAGTCATTGCCTGCACGCTTCGACGCATCAAACCTGGTTGTCGAGCAATTCGAGGCGAAGAGCGCCGACGGCGAGCTCGTCCCCTATTTCTTGATTCGGGCGAAAGACACCGTCTTCAACGGCGAGACGCCAACGATTCTCTACGGCTACGGTGGCTTTGAAATCTCATTGACACCTTCTTACTCGTCAACCCGAGGCAAACTTTGGCTTGAGCGAGGGGGGGCTTATGCCATCGCCAATATCCGGGGAGGTGGCGAATTCGGACCGCGCTGGCATCGCGCAGCGCTTAAGGAGAACCGCCAACGTGCCTATGATGACTTCTTCGCGGTGGCTCAAGACCTCATCGATCGCAAAGTGACCCAGCCAAAGAATCTTGGCATTATGGGCGGCAGCAACGGCGGACTTCTCGTCGGGGTCGGACTCACACAGCGTCCCGATCTCTTCAATGCGGTGGTCTGCCAAGTGCCACTCTTGGATATGATCCGATACACCAAGCTCCTCGCCGGTGCGAGCTGGGCCGCGGAGTACGGTGACCCAGAAGACCCAGAGATGCGCAAGGTCATCGAGAAATACTCTCCCTATCAGAACGTGAAAAAGGACACCGAGTATCCGAAGGCGTTCATCATGACTTCGACCAAAGACGACCGCGTCCATCCGGGACATGCCCGTAAAATGGTTGCACGCCTGATGGAGTATGGACATCCAGTTTATTATTACGAGAATACCGAAGGTGGGCATGCAGCGGCCGCAAACCTCAAGCAACGCGCGCGGCGTTATGCACTTGAGTACGTCTATCTTTCCCAAGAACTGGGCCTGAAATAGGTCAATCATGACGCGCGACGGCTACATGAATTGGGCACTTTTAAGTGCCCTCTTTCTGGCCTCCGTTCACTGCGGGGGAAATGAAGATGCCTCGAGTTCGATGCAGCTCGAGCCCGAACAGTTTTACGCGACCGAGCTGGTCAGCTACGACCCGGGACCCGGCGCGGGCTTCGGACAAGACCAATTGCCAGATATTGTGCTCGGTCCACCAGATGGCCGAGGGCCGGAAGCCGGTGGTCTCGATGTACTAAGTTTGGGGCAAGGCGGCTCAATTGTACTTGGTTTTGGCGACTCGGTGATCATCGACGGCCCCGGTCCGGACTTCATCGTTTTTGAAAATCCATTCTGGGTAGGTGGTGATTCGACCAACGTCTTCGCCGAGCTTGGGCAAGTTGAAGTGAGCGAAGATGGTCAAACTTGGGTAGGCTTTTCATGTAATGTCGATACCAGAGAGGGCTGCGCAGGATGGCAGCCCCCCCTTCCCTTCGAGTCCGCGTCGGTGGTTCCTCCAGAACTTGAGATCTGTGGGGGCGATGGCTTTGACTTGGCCGACCTCGACCTATCAATGGCACGCTTCGTCCGAGTCACCGACCTCGGCGAAAATGACGCGAGCCCCAGCGCGGGCTTCGACCTCGATGCCGTCGCGATTATTCATCGCTCAACGATGAATTGATAAGCAATCCAAGTGCTGCTAATGGTGTCCTAGAGGTGGTTGCCACATCGGCAACGTAACAGGGAAGACCAGTGAGAATCTGGCGCGGACCCGCCACCGTGATGGGTGAAGTCTCGACGAGTGCCACTGGGGTAGCCCGGGAAGGTGTCGAGAATAATCGCCTTAAGTCGGGAGACCTACCTCAGAAGACAATTTCGGCCCCTCGGGACTGGGCGTGCCGAAGTACCCGTTGGAAATTCGTCCAAACGGTGCTTCGATACGTGCTCAATTGGGGGCAGCGAGGCACACTCTGATGAAGACACTCTTATACAACTCACTTATTTGGCTTGCATTGATGTTGGTCATCGGCTGCGGCTCATCGGAATCAAACGATACCGATCCAGCTGACGTTGCCGATCCGACAACGACGCAGGAGACCGACGACCCAACGACGGACGATACCACGACCGATGATGAGACCGATGACTCGACAACCGTCGAGGATCTCGCTCTCGCAGGAAAGTACGTCGATAGCTGGGGTACCGAACACGAGATCAGCAACGACGTATGGCTTCAAGGTTCCTCGGCGTATCATATCAGTGCGTACGACAACGAAACCGGAACAATTATCGCGCAAAATGATGCATCCAATGCATACAATCCAGACCTTTGGAGCCGATTCGACTGGGCGTATGTGGCCGATAAGCTTTGGTACTGTCAAACTGCCTACGCCGCCGAATCAGAAGAAGCTGCGCTCGCGACCGAGGCGGCTGACGCAACCAATCCAGCCGAAGAAGGATGTGGTGGTTTCAGTTGGACGCAGCTAAACGAAGCGCTCGAAATTCGCGGCGAATACGGCGATTCTTGGGGTGGCGAGCATACCATCACCCAGACCGCTTGGGTAAGTGGCAGCTCAAGCTACGCGATTTCGCAATTCGACAACGAGGCGAAGTTCATCATCGCTCAAAATGGCGAAGAGAATGCGTACAATCCAGGCCTCTGGAGCCGATTTGATTGGGCCAAAGTCGACGGAAATCTGTGGTATTGCCAGACTGCGTATGCGGCCGAATCAGAAGAAGCAGCACTCGCGACCGAGGCGGCTGACGCTACCAATCCAGCCGAAGAAGGATGTTGCGGTTTCGGCTGGACGCAGCTTGTGGATGCGCTCGAAATCCGTGGTGAATTCTGCGATTCTTGGGGTGGCGAGCACACCATCAGCCAGACAGCTTTGTTAAGTGGCTGCTCAAGCTAAGCAATTTCGCAATTCGACAACGAACAACAATTTATCATCGCTCAAAATGGCGAAGACAATGCGTACAATCCAAGCCTCTGGAGCCGATTTGATTGGGCTAAAGTCGACGGTAAACTCTGGTATTGCCAGACTGCGTACTCGGCGGAATCAGAAGAAGCAGCGCTCGCGACCGCTGCAGCCGATGCAACGGACCCATCCGAGGGAGGATGTGGCGGCTTTAGCTGGACGCAGCTTGTGGATGCGCTCGAAATCCGAGGTAGTTTCGACGATTCTTGGGGTGGCGAGCATACCATCACCCAGACTACCTGGGTAACCGGTGGCTCAAGTTTCGCGATTTCGCAATTCGACAACGATGAACAATTTATCATCGCTCAAAATGGCGAAGACAATGCGTACAATCCTGGCCTCTGGAGCCGATTTGACTGGGCGAGCGTGGATGGCGCACTCTGGTATTGCCAGACTGCCTACGCGGCCGAATCAGAGGAAGCAGCACTCGCGACCGAGGCTGCCGACGCAACGAACCCATCCGATGGAGGATGTGGCGGCTTCAGTTGGACCCAGCTGACGACAACCGCTGAGTAAATAGACATGGAGAGACGGCAGTTCCTGAGAATCGTCACCGGTGCAACCGGATCGGCTCTCTGCCTGGGCTGCCTCTCTGCTTGCTCCCCTCCCGTTTATGACGAGCCAGACGATTCTATGTTTGGTGAGGCAACGCTCAATCGTGAGGACCTGCCATTTTGGCCCGCCCCAGGTGAAGCGGTTGCAGTGGATATCCCGTCGCAATATTGGTCACTCCTTATCATCCGACTCGAATCCGATGACTGGTGTGGCGTGTGGCGCGTCTGTACGCACGGTGCCTGCGAAGTAGAATGGCAACCGTCCACTAAACTTGTCCAATGCCCATGTCATGGTTCCGAATTTACCGTCGATGACGGTGTTCCCCAAAGTGGTCCAGCGACCCGTCCCCTCCCAACGTTTGACGTCATTCAATTCGACGAAACATTACAAATCCGTCGCATCAGCTAAAGCTACGACTCATAGGGCGTTAAAATTCGGCTACATCCTGGTAACCTCTTCTTGTCGATCACGACCAATCCGCGACATCTGCGATACAGACAGGTGAGATTCGTCGCGAATGTCGGAAAATTCGACAGTCATATCTCACGACTGA
>JAYYQC010000477.1:0-10000 GCA_036128675.1 Myxococcota bacterium
TTCTCGACATCCTCATCACGCGCCAGATATCGCTCCGTTCGAGCTTGACCGAAGATGAGGCCCTTGGCGCTTACCAATTCTGTTGGAGCCGCAATTGCACCATGTTTTAGAGCAATGACCCGATAAGGTCGCTCGCTCACACCCGCCATCGGTGCCAAAATCCATGGGTTCGCGAAGCGATGGCTACCGATTGCCCAGGATTGCTCATCGTGCTGACTCTCAACATTCATGAGCCGGCCCCTACAAGACAATCAGAGGATGGACAAGCGGGCCGGTACAACTTAATGAGACTCCTATGAAGCGAGAAAAGCTATTCGTTTACGGTACTCTACGTGCGAATGAACGGGCCAATGAACTCCTGGGTCCTGAGGCTACGTTTCTACGTGACGCAAAGACCAAGCCTGAATTTTCACTCTATGAAATCGACTGGTACCCGGGATTAACGGAGGCTGGCTCGACGGCTGTCGCCGGAGAAGTCTGGGAAATTAACCCTCAGCATTGGGAAAAGCTCGACGAATATGAAGGCGTACCTGACGATTATCTGAGGAAGACCATCACCCTGGAAGATGGAATGTTGGTTCAAACCTACATTTACATTGGTGAAACCAAGCCAGCGAGATTGATCGTGGGTGGTGATTGGGTAACGCGTTGAGTCACGTCTTGACAACCGACATCTTCGCGACAATATATCGGTCGCGGCGCGCCAAAAGTGGCGACGCTACGTTTGTTGCGTTAACCTAATGAAAACAATGTGATCGCCTAGATCCAACGGACTGGGACGGAAGCTATGACTAAACATCTAAGCGTCGCTGATATTCGTCAGCGTAAAGACTCTCCTGACAAACTCGTCATGTCGACTGCGTACGACGCGACCTTTGCTTCGCTCTTATCGGGTGCAGGCGTTGACCTTCTTTTGGTCGGTGACTCCCTCGGTATGGTGATCCAAGGACACGATACCACTGTGCCAGTGACGCTCGAGGATATGATTTACCACACCCGTGCGGTGAGGCGGGGCTCAACCACAGCGCATGTTGTCGGCGACCTGCCCTTCATGAGTTACCGGGTATCCAAAGAGCAAGCACTCATCTCAGCTACACGGATGTTGCAAGAAGGCTGCGCCCACTCGGTAAAGCTCGAAGGTGGCGTAGATGTGGCCGATACCGTCGGTGCACTGACCAGCGCTGGAATCCCGGTGATGGGGCATATCGGGCTAACACCTCAGCACGTTCACGCGATGGGTGGCTTTAAAGTTCAAGGTAAAGATCAAGAAGGTGCCCGGCGCATTCTCGAAGATGCACGCGCTCTATGTGCAGCGGGTATTTATAGCCTTGTGCTTGAGGGTATCCCGGCTGACCTAGCCGAGACTATCACCGCTGAAGTTGACGTCCCAACCATCGGAATTGGAGCTGGGCCAAAATGCGACGGCCAGGTTTTAGTTTGTTATGACTTCTTGGGCATCAACATGGGGTTCAAGCCGAAGTTTCTTAAGACCTTCGCCGACCTCGGGCAAGAAATCCAAAACGCTACTCAGCAGTATATCTCTGAAGTACGGGATGGGACGTTCCCAGGACCGGAGCACAGCTTCAAATCTAGTAAACGCCTGCGTGTCGTTGGGGATGAACAAACCAGCTCACAAGACGACAACCTCATTCTATACGGCAACATCGACTGAGCCATTCGGCAATGCAGGTCATTCATTCCGCTCATAAGCTCGCTGCACTTTGTTCCGAGCATCGCGAAGCCGGTCGAAGGGTCGGCTTGGTACCAACCATGGGTTACCTCCATGATGGTCACCTCTCGTTGGTGGAGACTCTGCGTCCCAAAGTAGATATCCTCGTGGCCAGTATCTTCGTCAACCCAACTCAGTTTGGCCCCCAAGAGGACCTAAATGCCTATCCTCGCGACGAAGAAGGTGACCTGAAAAAATTAAGTGACGCGAATGTCGACATCGCGTTTTTGCCAACTCCCGAAGAGATCTATCAAGAAGCTGGAGAAGTCCTCATAACCCCACCTGCAGTGGCATCACGTCTCTGCGGTGCATCACGCCCGGGCCACTTTTCCGGTGTCTGTACCGTTGTGATGAAACTCTTTCGGCTAAGTCGCTGCACCGAAGCGATTTTTGGAGAAAAGGATTTCCAACAGCTTCAGGTACTCCGGGCAATGAATCGCCAGCTTTGGCTAGGCATCAATATTCTTGGTGGCCCAATTGTTCGTGAAACCGATGGCTTGGCGATGAGCTCTCGAAATGCATATCTCGACGGGCGCGAACGAGAGCTTTCACTGTGTTTGAGCCAAGCTCTCTACTTTGCAAAACAACGCTACCAAGCATCCGCAGGAGAAGGGCAACTCTCCCCTGAAGCACTTCGTAAAGAAATCGAGGCTCAAATTCCGACGAAGCTTGGGGAGGTCGAAGTCGACTATGTCGAGGTGGTCGATCCCACAACCCTCCTACCCGCGAAGAAGCTTGATAGTGAAACCAGAGTCATTCTCGCTGTAAAGATCGGAAAGACTCGGCTCATCGACAACGCGAACCTCTCTCTTTCGGACACACTAAGCGCCGCCTATTCTTAGAGACTGTAGTGTACACCCAACCCGATGATGTGCGCGCTGCCCTCGTATTTCCCATTACCGATAATGGACCGGCCATTCCATGGGGGGCGAGCCGCAGAGGTCTGCTGCACCAAGCTTGAGGTTATTTCCCGCGAAGACATCAAGACTGCAGCATAGGTAAGCTCGACGGTATATTGGTCGAATTCATATGCTACACCTGACCCCACGATGAACTTATCTAGGTCAACGGACATTGCGCTTAGGTATGCATCGGGAGAGGCAGAAGGCTCGTACGCGAAGCCCAAACGTGCCGTTAATCCACTGACGCCGAGAATCTCGGGACCAATTTCGCCACCGAGCCGGACACACAGGGTATTTTCTAGACGCCGTTCGATTTCGACAGCACCCAGCTCATAACTACCCAGTGCTGCGATCTCTGTGATCTCTGCGCCGCTCGCATCTAAGATGATGATATCGTGGACAGCCCAATTTTCCCAAACGACCGAGAGTTCGATCGCAATATCAGACGCCGGAAGGATCTCGAAACCCGCTCGAAGTGCCATCGGGAGTTCAAAGCTTACCCGCCCCCGAGGAACTTCAGGAATCAATACAGCATCCTCATAAAGCTCCGCTGCGGGTAGGCGCGTTCGAACTGTTGTTGCTGTATCTACAGTATAGCCTGTCTCATACGCCAAACCGAGCCGTCCCCAACTCCATCCGTACTGAAGTCCCAACGCCAGTCCAGGTAGAAAGAGTGGATCTGACGTGACCTGAATTGCGCTATCGTAATCTGGATTCTCTGGCTGTGTACAAATGACACCATCACAGTTGGAGAGCGTGACGGTATTAGCGAAACGACCACTGTAAAGAATGGCTTGCAGGCCAACGGAAAAAT
Organism: Myxococcota bacterium; assembly: GCA_036128675.1. Classification (GTDB taxonomy): domain Bacteria; phylum Myxococcota; class XYA12-FULL-58-9; order XYA12-FULL-58-9; family JABJBS01; genus JAYYQC01. The sequence continues at coordinate 3,446 of JAYYQC010000477.1, forward strand.
TTTCAAAGGGTGTCCATGCTGCGGCCGAAGACAGCTTCGCAATTGCCGTGCCGTCGTAATTGAGGATGGCGTACCTTTGCGGTGCCGACCGTCCAGAGTCGAGCTTATCGGGCCAATTCTGGAGCCCAGGGTAATCAGCTAAGATGCCTGCGGCAAACGTCCAGTCGGGAAGTTCTTCAAATCGTAAAACACCACCAATCGTCGGGCTGGGAAGAGTGAGTCCCTGCCCCTCCACCGGGTCGAAGGCTGTCGATGGGTCGTCGACATAGCGCGTATAGGTTGATGAATGCAGCGGAAGACCAAAGTCGAGCGTCAACATCTCAGGTGAGAGAGCAATCCCAGCGGGATTGTAGGAGAGCGCATTTACATCACTCGCACCCGCTACAAATGCCCCACCGCGTGCCAAAGGCCGAACACCTCGAGGCGCAAGAAAAAGACCTGTCGCATAAGCGGAAGTTGAGAGGACCATGACGAGGACCCCTGCGATAATTCTAATATTCATTGGTACTTTTGCCACCCTGGAAGGTTACGGTAAGTTACGTTGCTCGAGAAGAGAGAATAACCGCTCGAGACCGCGGTCTTCGTCTCGGATGAAATTTGCTGCTGTTCGCAATGTAAGCGCATAATCTTCAGACGACCACGGAGTCTCAAGACCAGGCTCTACTCGGTTAACCTTACCGACGATTTCAGCCAACGCGGAGAAGGACGACTCCCCCGCACTTTCGCGCGGATTTAAAAGATTCAGTATCGCGCGTGGCAGAGCAGCACCGGTATCGTATTCGACTGCTTGTCCAAGAAGATCCACCGCCGAACGAACTAGGCCATCTTCCGCGCCAAATAAGACTGCACTCTCCTGAAGAACTGGCTGAATACGCGCCACATCTCGCAACAGCTGCACACCGTCTACTACCGTCGCAACCGTCGCATCGAGGGCATCATTCGGACTGACCGACAACGTCATATAGGCGAGAAGCAGCTCGAACTCACTGCGCAGCCCATCATTTCGAGCCAGTACATCGAAAAGCTGCAGCCCCCGGACCGTTAATGCGTCACTCAATAGGGCGTCTAAATCCTCGTAGAGACCCTGGGTCCATTCTTCGAGGTCTCCTGCGCTTCGATGACTATCGAGCTCCGCGATGTAGAAGGCCAAAGCGGCTTCCACAAGCGCGGCTGCCCGCGGATTTGCGAATGCAGAGCCGTCCTGATTCAAACCAACCCACTGCCGCGCGATGGTTCGAAACGCGGCTGAAAAGCGCTGGATGTCATCTTCCGCGTCGACTGTTGCGTCATCGAGGTTGCGTAGCGCATCCACCAAAAGAATTGCTGGACTCAGGCGCTGGTAGACTGTCGCGCCGTCACCTTCGTAGACCAATCCGCCGCTTCGACTCTCAAGCCCAACATTTCGCGCCGGCAAGAGCATATCTCGCAGCCCTTCGGCCAAGACGATGTTGGCTGCACGGCCATTGACCGATTTGCTTAGTAATTTGCGAAGCAGCTGTGGCAAGGTTTCGAGTATTCTACCATCAGCGATGAGGTCACCAATTGCCTCTTCGAATTGAACAACACCCGTTCCTCGCGCGAAGGCTGTTGCTCCCGAGTTTGTTGTCTGAATGCTGTCACTCTCAATCGTCGCCCAATGCATGTGCAGCGCGGAGAGCAGCTTCGGGAGGATATCTTTACGGTCAAATTGGTCGAGGGTTCGAAGAATCGGTTGAAGCGCATCGACGAAGCCCGGCACCTCCCACGCAAAAATGGTGTCAGGATGTCGCGTCTCAAGTGGCGCACCGTCACTGCTTAATGGAGCATCGATGATCAGATCCATAAAATCGTTTCGTTCGCCGAAGATAAGTCGATCAATCGCGGCCTGGGTTGGCGTTCTATCGAAACCAACAATCCCACTATTGGACTCAAGTTCCTCATCGATATTCACGACGAAGCCACCAACGGTGAGAACACCATTGATCGCGCCTTTAAACTCGAGCGATGCCTGTCCGAGGAGTGCATCCACGTAGAACACAGACATGTCTTCGATCTCAAAGAGCTCACACTCTGCGTAGTCTCCGACCAGAGGCCATCGAAAGGGTAAGAATCCCCCCACGGTCATCGAAATATACGCACCTTCTTTATTGCAAAATCGTGCGCCCTTCGTGTCGTGGATAAGATGACCCAATCGCTGAAAGATACTTTGGTTTCCGATGGTGTCGCTATCACTCCTATTTACGAGGTCAGCGTATTGGAAGTTTGTATTACTCCCTTGGCTATTCCGTACCACCGGCGGGCCATTCGGATTTTGAGGATCAAGTCCGATCCAATCTCGATAATACAGGTAATCACCGAAGAAGTCGGCCAGGGGCTCTGAAGCAGGGTCCGACAATGCGACAAGCAATGCTTCCAGTAACTCTGGTTCAAGAGCGATCTCAGCCAGAACATCTAAGAGATCATCGGCCATGATATTGTCGGTAGCTAGCTCAACATCCTCATAATCACCAGCGAGGTCATCAAGCATATCCAAGACGGGTACCAAAACCGCGCCCAGCTCAGCCTGGTCTTCTACAAAAGTTTGACGGACCAACTCGAGGGTATCGCGGAGGTTCTCGAAGGTCGTTGCTTTCGTGCCGACATAGGCGAGGTCCATTAAGGGACTTCCACTTAAATCGTAGCCTTGAAACTCAAGCGAAGACCCATCATCGAATGCTTGGAGTTTCGTTACCTCTGGACCGAGTAAAGCCGTGAAGGGATACACTAAGTCGAGCGCGGCTTGGGGTGACTCGACCATAACATTCCCGATTTCAGCCACCAAGCCGCCCGCCAAGGTCTTCGAGCCATCGATATAGTCGTAAACCAGACGCCCCGATGCATCTTTGAGGCGGCGGAACTCATCGCGCGCAACATCGGGGGCTTCATCGGCGGTTGGAAATGGTGCAGCGATATCCAGTGCCTTACCGTTGCTATCAACAAAGCGACTAAACTCGTCAACATCCGCCATCGCATCGAAGTTTGTATCGACAAAGCCGGCACGCCACTCAGCGGGTGTTTCGCCCGCCGGCTCGGCAATCGCCCGTTGGTCCCGACTGACCGTGTAGCGTGGTATACCGTCCGAAAACGCGTCACGTTCCATAAAAACAAATCGCTGCAGTGTCTCGATTTCCGTAGTGACACCGCTGAGGTCAGCATTGCGCAGCGTAGGTTCCATCGCTGCCAAGAGATTTTGCCATTCAGCCTCAGCATAACCGCCCGTTCGGAATGCCTCAAAACTCCGCTCGAGTAGTGGGTTTAATCGGTCATAACCCATCAGTGGTCGGATGATTCGAGCCGCTACTTCCGGTGGAACGTATCCTTGACGACCACCCATAGAAGAGAGGGCTTCAGTCACCGTAGGGTCGTTCGCCATCGCCTCCAAAACGTCCGCGACGCTCCTGGCAACAGTTTGGACTTGGCCACTGTCGTAGAGCGGTGCAAAGTCGCGTAAGACCTGATCGAGCTCTGCCGGCAGTGGTGCAACCAGAGCATCGTCCACCGCAGAGATGAGGCGGGCACGCTCAGAGACCAAGGCCTGCAAATCTAGGCTGGCATCACTTGGCACGGGAGCATCGGCGCGACAAAAGCTTCTCGAGACCCATCCATCGATGTCTTTCGGATTGGATTGAAGGGCAAGCCTTGAACAAAGCTCGGAGAAAACCTCGCCTCCGAGGGTAAGGGATTCTCGCTCATTTGGTGTGATATCGAGCGGCTCCACACACGACTGAAGACCTACGCTACCAAGAAATAAGAATACTGCAGCGGTAATAAATTTTCGCATTGAATATCGTCTTCGCAATTTCAGGGTTTGACCAGCCGCGCCTCATGACGCGAGTCGCTATCATACCTTGGGATTTGAGAAGATCGAGACGAGAATCGAGAATAACGCGACGGTGATCACGGATTTGCACGCTCAAATGTCATGGTGACCCAATCACCCGACGCTGTCAGCGCTGGATCGCCATTGAAGACAACGCCCTGATCGATATCGAAGACAAAGCGCGTCTTGCCTTCATAACGGCCAAGCCGAAGACTATTAATCCATGCGTGCTCGACTTCGTAGGACTTCTGACCGAGAGGCGTGGAGGCACTGAGTACGTCGACGACAAGTCGATTTGGTTCGCTCAGAGCAAACCACTTAACGCCCTCTGCACCTTGATCGAGTGGGATTCGGAACTTGACCCCACCATCGACGGCTTCCCAAGCGGGTCCAAGCGCCTCAACAGCAGACGCATCTTCTGTCACGGCGGCACTCATCTCTCGGGACTCGATAGGCTTTGGCTTAGCGAGAGCTTGGGTCTTCGGGTTTGCGGACGATGGCGAAGGAGCCGGTGGCGCCACATCCGCTGTCACGGACTTCGTAGCTGGCTCTACTTTCGCTTGCGTCGCGTCTTTCGCATCGGTCGACCTCAGAGGGGTTTTCTCTACCAATGCAGGCTTTGACCCTTCCATCTTAACGACGGGTGCTGGCATCGCATCGGCCATGGGTTGCGCGGTCGCCGAACTTACCGGCGTTTCGACGACGACAGTCGTGCCCGTCGCAATTGCTCGAATCCCTTTGGCTTGTGGCTTTTCTGCCACTGCATCGCTCTCGGAACCTGTAAGCCCGAGGGCACCAAGCGCGCCAGCGAGCCCGACGGCGATTCCAAGCATCAAAGCGCGCCAAGAGAATCGCTCAACCTTCGATTCCTCAGGTAGCCACGGTAAATCCCATTCGACAACCCTACCTTCACAACGCTCTTGAATTGTCTTGTTGATCTCTTCGTATACCTGAGTACTCGGCTCGCAAAAGGCCATACCGTAGACCGTATCCGCTTCATCGCGGTATCGGCGCCAAAGTACTTCCGCCTCAACCGTGACCTCTTCAGCGGCAAATCCGAGCGCAATTGTAATCTCGACCCGCGTACCTGGATCAAGGTCGAGGCTTGACGAGAGCGAGAGCCCTCGAGGCGACAAGTTCGTTACCAGTGCTCGCCCTTCTAGCCCGAGACTCTTCGAGTGGAGTTCCGCGAGCGCAGTGAAGCGAACACGGGTCGACGAGGGATGTTCCCCAGAGGTTCCCAGTGCCGGCATGTCTGAATTTTGTGGCGACCATGCAAGGTCGAAATCCGAGTCCAGCGAGTCAAATGCATCAAACGATTCATCGAACTCTAAGGAGGTCAAATCTGCCGCTGTACTCATACCTCGTCCGCTCATGTCTTTCTCATCCCTTGTTTCAGGCCCATTCGATCGTCTTTCACACTACGCTTCGCGGTGAAACTCTCCAAATTTCTGGCGAAACCGCTGAGCGCTTGAAAATTGTCGGGGGGTTGTGAGAGTAACCGCATTGGAACCATAGCAGGAGGAGAGAGCATGGCCGGCGTCAACAAAGCGATCATCATCGGGAACTTGGGCAGCGACCCGGAACTGAAATACACCCCGAGCGGTCAGGCTGTCGCGAACTTTAGCATCGCAACAACCGAATCTTACAATGATGCCCAAGGGCAGCGGCAGGACCGCACCGAGTGGCATCGCATCGTAGTCTGGGGCAAACAAGCCGAGACATGCGGTCGGTACCTCAGCAAAGGCCGTCAGGTCTTCGTAGAGGGCAAAATCCAGACCCGTCAATGGGAAGACCGCGACGGTAACAAGCGCTACACAACTGAAATCGTTGCGCGCGACGTCCGGTTCCTCGGCAATCGCGACAGCAACAACGCTGGCATGTCTCAAGGTGGACAAGGAGGCGGATACCAAGGTGGTTACGGCGGTGGACAGAGCGACCAAGGCGGACAAGGTGGTGGCTACGGTGGCGGACAAGGTGGCGGATACCAGCAGCCCAAGAACCAAGGCTACGGTGGCGGACAAGACTTTGAGCCTCACGCCGTAACCGACGACGACGTTCCTTTCTGAGCCGACCAGGCAAGCTAATCGATGCCGGAGGCTTCCCCGATCGAGGGTGAGGCGAGTTTTTATCGCAGCACGCTCTCAGCGCTCAAATGGTTCGCGCCCAAGCGTTGGCGTGAGGTCTCGCTCGATGCACAGGCGCTCACATTCTCAACGCTGCTCGCGTTGGTTCCGACTCTCACTCTGCTGCTTTGGGCTTTTCAGCACCTCGGCGGATTTCTTCATTTACGCTACAATCTCGAGGCCGAGCTCCTAGAGCTTTTCAGTGCTACGCCAGAGGTCCGTGAGGTATTTGGTGGCCTCCTGGAGCAGACCACACAATATCTGGAGCGAGGCGCTCTCGGCCCCGTCGCTCTAATCGTATTTGGCTACTCGTTTATCTCGATGATGATGTTGCTTGATAACCGTCTAAATCGTGCCTTTGGTATCAACGAAGCGCCGCCGAGCGGGCTGCGCGTTCTCTCCTATGCAGCAGTCTTACTCCTCGGCCCGATCCCACTCATTCTGGTCTTGGGAGTCTTGGCATTCGTGCTGAGCTCACCTCTTCTGGCGGAGCTCGTAAACATCAATCTGAGTTGGCTGATAGAGATTGGGTCGCCCATCGTCGTCGCAACCTTCGCGCTCACGCTTCTCTATAAATGGGTGCCACAAACA
>JAYYQC010000478.1:0-10000 GCA_036128675.1 Myxococcota bacterium
CCCATCCAGTGGAGTGCCGCGTTTAGGGGAGCACTCTTCGCTGCCATCGTCTGGAATCTCGCCAAGCTCGCTTTCGCGTATTACGCCTACCAGGCTTGGACTCTTAAGGACCTTTATGGCTCGCTCGTGACGATTCCTCTCTTCATTTTATGGCTCTATGCTTCTTGGATTGTCACCCTTCTTGGTGCCCGGTTAGCACGCCGACTCAACCGCTTCGAGACGATCGACGACGAAGCCCCGACTCTATCGGCAGCCATGATGAACTGGGCTCAGCTTCGTGTAAGCTTCGAAGCTTATCGAGCGCAGCAAACCAAACGCGACGCACAACCACTCGAGATCTGCGACGACCTCGAATTGCCCGCCTTGATGGTAGAAGGCACACTGTCCGGGCTGCTCGAGAAAAGACTGATCCGGTTTGATGAGAAAGGCCTGCCACGTTGGGCGGTAGACTTGGGCACCATCGACCCGCGTATCTTTCTGCAAGCCGTCGCTCTGCCCAACGGCGATGGCTGGGATTTTCAACGAAATAGCGCCCTTGAGCGCTGGCTCTCCTCTCAATTTCAAGAACAACCTGCTAACTTAGCGGCTTTATCCGACCTCATCGCACCCTTGCATTGACTTCCTACATCGAAAGGGAGGAAACTCGTGAACACGGGATTCTCACCTGGGGAGTGAAGCAAGCATGTTGAAGTTAGAGATTCAGCAGAAGGGCGAAGAAGCACGCGTCGAAGAATTTGCGCCTGGCGAAATTCAAATCGGACGGGTCAACGGCAACGATATCGTACTTCCAAAAGGCAATATCTCTAAGCGCCATGCCAAGATTGTCTATGCAAACGGTAGCGCTACACTGAGTGACACAAACTCAACCAACGGCACGTTTTTAAATGGGGAGAGAATCACATCCAATCCTCTCTCAGCCGCCGACAAAATTTACCTCGGTGAGTTCGTCATCACTGTTCTGGGCCTCGATGAGGACTCGGGTGAAAGTGTAGAAATCCCGCTGGACGAAGCGACAGCGACCAGTACCCCTCTCGGTGAAGATGTACTTGAGGAGTCATCATGGGGTGGGCAGGATGACCAGAAAGAAGAGTGGAACGCCAACTGGGAAGCGGCAGAAGCCGATGACGACGACGAGTTTGATCCCCTCGCTGCTGCCACAGATTACAGCGACCTCGAGCCTTCAAACGATGAAGTCCCTCCGGATGTCATTGTCCCCGCCGCGCCCAATGTCGTAACGCGGGACTTCGACCCGGTTGAAACGGGCGCGATCGATGTCGACGAAGGGATCTTACTCGATGAAATCGAGGTCGAAGAACCAGACGACCTCATCGAGGCATCCGTACCGGAACCCGATCCAGAGCCAGAGCCAGAACAACAGCCGGAGCCCGAAGCGGCTGCACCTGAGGTCGCCCCACAGGTGACTTCTTCCGCTAGTCTGATTGCTCAACACCTCTTCGGGAAAGGCGAATCGGTTGACGAGCTAAGTGATGGCACAATGCAGCCAAGCGCAGCTTCTCTCGACGACGTTGCCACCGCGCACGATGTCTCCACGGACGCAGCGACTGCTCTGTCGATTGGTGAAGCTCATGTAACCTGGCTCGGGACCGATATTATCGATGGCGGGCAACTGATTGTTCAACCCGCCTCCGCCTTCGCAAAGAGCCTTGAGACACTTCGAACGCAGGGCCTAGCAGATACAACTGAAACGAAACTCTTGGACCAACTCGTCTCAGCGAAACTCAGTATCGCAGTCATCGGTAATCATGGACCGGTCCGCCGCTCGGTTCTATGTGCCCTCGCCCACCACGCCGGTGCTAACGGGACACTAAGCGTCGCCGGACTTGCCGGCCCTGCGCCGGCAGCGACGCGGGTTCTGAAGACTGAATGCAGCGATGATGAACTACACCTTGCGATGAGAACACTCTCATCCGACTACAACGTCCTCGGCTCGGGTCTCGCGGAACATCAGTGGGAAGGGACCGTGGCACTCGGTCTGGCTGGAACGATGACGGAGACCGCGCTTGGACAGAGTCTCCACTTAGAAACCCTTTACGGCGCGCTTTCCATCTTCGATGCCATCATTGTAACCGGTCGTAAGGGTGATGGCTCACTTGGAATCATTTCAATCGAGAGCGTCGAAACCTCTGCGTCGGGTTCTTCAACACTGACCGCATACCAAGCGTCCAGCGGCAAAGAGACACTCGCTGATACATCGCTCAGCGCAAAGCTCGGCGCTTGAGTCTGAGCCAGGGCAACAAGGCCAATGGCCAAGCTTACCATTCAGACTGAAGACCAGAGCCCCGAGACGCTAAAACTAGAGTCGCGGGAATACATTCTCGGGCGAGGCGGTGACCTACCAAACCCGATCCGAGACCTCGATGTCTCGCGTCACCACGCCAAGCTCAGCGCCCAGCGCGATGGATGGTGGTTAACGGATCTCGATAGTGCCAATGGTACTTGGCTCAATGGCGATATTCTTGAGACACCTCAGCGACTACGAACCGGAGACGAAATTCGAGTAGGACAGACCCGAATTCGCTTTGAGCTCACAACCGAAGTCACCCACTCAATATCAAGCTGGGAACTTCACGGTCGCTCTGCAAACGTGAAGGGCCGCCAAATCTCAATCAAAGACGGACTTCAAAAACTCGGTCGAGATGCCGACCATCCAATCTCAATATCAGACCCCTCGGTATCACGACATCATGCTGACCTCATTCTCGAAGGCGACAAGCTACACTTACGGGACGCAGGCAGCCGTAACACCTCCCGCGTTGACGGCAAACCGGTAAAACAAGTCACATTAAAGCACGGAGATATTATTCAGTTTGGGACAGTCGTCTTCGAGGTTCGAAAGTCCGCCAATCAATTCAGAGACCGCCGTAAACTCTATAATCGTATAAGACCCTGGGCTACGATCAGTCTTCTGGTCATCACTATTTTAGCTGGTGTCGCTCAACTGGTCCTTGAAAGACGGCTTGAAGCTCAAGAACCAGAGACGCGGAGCGAACTGCTCAAACGTGAAATAGCAGACCGTCGACGGGAAGGCGGTGCAGCACAGAACTCGGGGCAACTTGACGTCGCGCTTGTAAAGTATCAAGACATCCTTCAACGAGATCCACTCGATGAGTATGCCCGCGCACAAATCAAGGTGATTAAAGATCTGATAGACAGCGAAGACACGCTCAATCGTGCAAATGCTTTTCTCGACCGAGAACACCCGCTTCAAGCACTTAAAGAACTCGATGCCCTACCGGTTCAAATGCAAACGGTAAAAGGCTTAGCGAAGCTAAGATTAAGGGCATCTAAACAGCTCAAAGCGAAGGAACTTCCCAGACTTTATCGCCTTTGTAGAGCCGGAGACTACCGTCGCTGTCACAACCTAGCAGTCGAAATCGGGCGGCATTATCTCGATTCTCAAATTACCCAGCTCATCGTGAAAACAGAACGCGAACTGTTAAAGCGTAAGATCCCGTATATTCCCGCATCGGTTGAGATATCCTCTTTTGGGATCGACTCAGGCGAATAGGTGCTGAATCGGCGCTTTGATCACCGAAGCCAATTCTTTAAATATATCCTGATAATGGGGCAATTCATCGCCAACCGCACTCAGTAAGTCCATCTCCCGGCTTTTGAACTCGTCAAGCGCTGCTGCAAGCGTCCCATCCTCACGAAACTTTGATATCCATAGAGCAACTTCCTCAGCACTGACCTCCTCGCGAGGGCTGCGAAGGAATTCCAAACACGATTGCTTAGCGGTTGGATGGAGTTCGACATGCTTCACAATCAAGAAGCTCAGTTTCCCTTCTCGCAAATCTTCACCGATCCCGCTGCGACCCTTGTCTCCATACAGATCCAGAAGGTCATCTTGGAGTTGAAAGATGAGACCGAGCTGCTCGAAATAAGCGGAGAGTTTATCGATGGTCGGTCGGTCGACTCCTGCAAGAAATAATGCGCCGCGCGCAGGGGTTCGAAAGAGACCACTGGTCTTGCCTCGAATAATGTCGAAGTAGTGTTCCCTGACTTCCACTTGGTCACTCAGGGGGCTCAATTCAAGCGCTTGTCCCTGAACAACTTCCATTGCCATATCCGAGAGAAGGCGAACCAATTCGAGTGTAACCTCGGCGTGTGCGCTTCGGTCCGCGACTGCCCTAAAAGCTGTCGACCAAAGGAAGTCCCCCGCATTGATCGCTTGAGGCCCTCCATAAGTAACCCACAAAGTGGGCTTACCTCGACGGTGCGTATCCCCATCTTGATAATCGTCATGAACAAGCGTGGCGTTATGAAGTAACTCGATCGCTGCGGCCCATTCACGGGCATCGTCTGGCTTTCCACCGGCCAGCTCCATGACTTTGTAAATGAGTCTTGGCCGAATGAGTTTCCCGCCGCTGCTTAAGTGCTCAGCAACAAGGGCACAGATCGGACCGTCGCGTCGGGCGAGACAGGCATCCATATATGCCTTCACTTCTTCCAGCCATGCCGATTCTTGGGTTGGCATATCTACTCCAATTCATATTCAAGCTAGCTAAGCGCGATGGTTTCGCTGTCGACTTACTCCAATCGCGTCGACATCTGAAGTAATAACTGGCAAAGATCGCACAATATGAGCAAGGCAACGAATATCACATACCACCCCGGTAAACTGGTTAGAAACGATCGTGCGGCGGTCACCGGGAGTAAGGGTCTCACCGTTTGGATGACCGGACTCAGCGGAAGCGGTAAAAGTACGCTCGCCGTTGCAATTGAGGCAGCACTCGTAACCAAGGGCGTCGCTGCATTCCGGCTGGATGGAGACAACGTTCGCGAGGGACTTTGCAAAGACTTGGGCTTTAGCGCCGAAGAACGCAGGGAGAATATCCGACGGGTTGCTGAGGTGGCTTGTTTGATGAATCAAGCAGGTCTCGTCACCCTCGTCAGCCTGATCACACCGACCGCGGACCTTAGGGCGCTCGCGCGAGAAATTCACGCTGCCCACAATGCACCGTTTCTCACCTGCTATGTCGAGGCAAGTGTGGAGACGTGTAAAACGCGAGACCCCAAAGGCCTGTACGCACGCGCCGAGACGGGCGAAATACCAAATTTCACCGGTATCTCAGCGCCATTTGATATCCCCGAAAATGCGGACCTTGTTTTAAAGACAGAGAGCTACAGCGTGGAAACTCTGATTGAGCAGGCCATTGGGCGCATCGCACCCTAGTCTTTACGTCCGAAGCTGCGTTGGACCAGACGTGCACTTAATTGCTGGTCAGAACTTAGAATCGAGACCTCACTGCCCTCCGACCACTGTCGTGCTACGACGGCCAGGCCAATGCATATGTCAGCCTCGCCTTTCATAGAGCTCGTCACTTTTCCTACATTCTTTCCATCGGAGCTTACGAGCTTATCACCTGCGACCGGCGTAACTGTCGTACCATTAAGACACTCAAAGCCCATGAGACCCCGCGCCACTTTATCGTATGAATCAAGCCGCGAAATTACCTCTTGCCCGATATAACAGCCTTTGTTCCAGCCAATTGCGTCATGCAAAAGATTCAGTTCAAGAGCATTGGTCTCTTTTTGATATTCGAACTGTGGAGAAGGCTCACCGGCAAGCAGCCGTAGCCATTCACGGGATAGTTCATCTCCCGTGATAATATCGTTTAGCGCCTCAGCATCGGTATGCGAAATCAGCCACTCACTCCGAAGAAGACGCCCCGGTGGCGGAGCGATATGAAAAGCGCCCGTAGCAGAAATATCCACCGATTCAGGCGCATCGTCCCCAACCTCAAGGTGAACGAAATTACTTGAAGCATCTTGGACTTCAACATCTTCAATGATGATGTATTTATCGATCCACTCAAGAAGGGTCGAGCCTTTGACACTATGACAGACCAATAGATAACGCTCAGCCTCAACGCGGAAAATTCTACACCACTCTACTAATTTTCCCTGGGCCGTTGTGAAAGCAGTCGTGGTAGATGCCCCATCGGTAGACAACTTGCCACGCAGATCTTGAGTCGAGAGTCGGTGAAGAAAATCCAACGCATCGGCACCGGAGACCTCTAAAATAGAAGATGCCCCTAGCCAGACTTGATTTGTGCAATGCTCCGCAGCGTTCATGATGCTTTCCTTTTTTTCCAGAGCCAAACTCCAATGATGAGTATGATGCTCGCTAACACCCAAGCGTAATTGTACGCGCTGTCTTCATCTTTGTTCTCCAACGCTACAACGGGAGACCTGTCAAGTTCCTCACCCGGTCCAAGAGCGCTGTAGCGACGGGTCAAGGATGCTTTCGTCAACTTGGGAAGAGGTGAATTAAAGAGGTCCTCCAAGGTTCTGATGCCTGGTGGAAGCGCACGAGCGAGCGGTGAGGCAAAAACGTTGCGATCGTCTAGATTCGCTACCAATACCTGCAAGACTTCCTCGAGGGCAGCGCGCGTGCCGGGCTCGAAACCTTGGAAATACTGTTGAGCTTCCTCACCTGAGCAACGTCGCAAACCGAGAATCAACGCGATTCTCAGAAACCCCTCATGCTGAGGCATATACCTCGGCACCTGTTCGGACATAAACGCATGCACATCGGCCTTGAAGGCCGATTCTTCCCATCTATCACACGCGCTCACGCTTGCTCCAAGCGAAGCGGCAACGACGGCTTCCCCAAGTGCGGTACCCAATTGAAGCCGCTGCAGGTAAGAAAGCAAAGATTCCTGGACTCGGTAGTCTAGGAGTTCAAAGCGCAGCGCAGGCTCTGCAACACTCCACCAGGGCGGCACATTGAAGCGCACCGTTGAGTTGACCTCGAAGCCAGGCTCGATTTTCGGTATCAGGAGGACAGTTTCGCGGTGCGTCCGCCCATCGGCCGCCTCTAACACCACCTCCGCGCGAGGCTCGAAGATGACCAATCGACTAAGGCTTTTGAGACGCGCACGCGCTTCTAGCTCCGGTTCACGGCCGGCAAAATCTCCATGCAGTGTCGTCTCAACACTCTGGATTTCGAGCTCTTTGGCGGATGCCATATCTGGCATCAGACAGACCGCACTTAGGATTATCGAGAATTTAGAGAGCCACATCTTGAAATTACCTGCCACAATTCCCATTGATGGAGCCTGCACTAGAGGATGGCAAACAATACCCACAGAATAAGGGAGATTTCATGCATCTCACTCGCATTTTCTTCACCCTCCTGTTCGTAGCAAGCTGCGCAGCCCCAAAAACTGAGGCAGAGGGGCCAAAAGCGTCGCCACTCCCGGAGCGGACATACCCCCCGGAGCCCGCTGACTTTACACCCGTAAATGACTCACCGTTGACCATTATCACCGGTGCCAAACTCTTCCCGATCAGCGCACCACCCATCCAGAGTGGGTACATCATTCTCGAGAATGGTAAAATCACCGCAATTGGTAATGGAGAAGCTCCTCAAAAGGACAACGCTATCGTCATCGATGCAAACGGCGCCTTTATCACGCCAGGTGTCATCGATACGCATTCCCATATGGGCGTCTACGCAAATCCATCCGTTCGCGCCCATTCCGACGGAAACGAAATGGTCGGCCCTGTCACCGGCGATATCTGGGCCGAGCACGGGTTTTGGCCACAAGACCCAAGCATAAGACGCGCGTTAAGCGGAGGCGTGACAACGATTCAGGTGCTTCCAGGCTCGGCCAATCTCATCGGTGGTCGAACCTACATTGCGAAGCTTAAGCCAGGGACCTCAGCGCGTGAGATGCGTTTCCCAGAGGCACCACAGGGTCTCAAAATTGCCTGTGGCGAAAACCCGAAACGCGTCTATGGCTCGCGTGGTGGTCCTCGAACGAGAATGGGGAACGTTGCGGGATTTCGAAATGCCTTTCAGCGAGCACGTAATTATCTCCACAGTCAAGAAGCCTATGAGCGCGACCTAAAGGCCTGGAAAGACGCTAAAGAAAAAAACCCGGACCACGATGAGGACCCACCGAATCTCCCTAGTCGTGACCTTGAATCGGAAACTCTCGCTAAAGTCCTAAAAGGAGAAATCCTCGTTCATAACCACTGCTATCGAGCTGATGACATGCATATCATGCTGGATATCGCTGAAGAGTTTGGTTTTAAGATTCGCTCATTTCATCACGCCTTAGAGGCCTATAAACTACGAGACCGGTTGGCAAAGTTGGATGTTTCTTCGTCTACTTGGGCTGATTGGTGGGGCTTCAAGATGGAGGCTTATGATGGGATCCCGCACAATGCAGCACTCCTGAGCGCGGTTGGCGCAAAAGCCGTGATTCACTCCGACTCTAGTACCGACATTCGACGGCTGAACCAAGAAGCCGCAAAAGCTCGACGTGCCGGTCTCGACCTCGGAATTGAGATATCAGAAACCGAGGCTTTGCGGTGGGTAACACTTAATGCCGCTTGGACACTCGGGATTGAAGATAAGGTCGGGTCACTTGAGACAGGTAAACATGCAGATATAGTCATATGGGACAAATCTCCTCTCAGCGTTTACAGTAAACCCACCCACGTCATCATTGATGGCAGAGTCTATTACGACCGTTCTCAACCTCAGCGACTCTCCGACTTCGAAGTTGGACAGCCTCATATAGACCACCAAATGGGGGCTTCTCATGATTAAGGCAGCACTTTTGTACTCTCTTCTAGCGGGTCCCACTCTTTTAGAAGGCGTTGATATTCACCATCCAGATGGACGTATCGACACTGCAATGCACATCGCATTTAGTGGTACTAAAATTATTAGCATATCAAAAACGAAGCCGAAGCTCGCTGACGCGAAGGTCATCGACGCCCGTGGTAAAATTCTCATTCCGGGAATTATCGAGTCAGTCAGTCAATTAGGTCTGATGGAAGTCGGAATGGTCGAGTCCACCAATGACTACGGCATTGAGTCGGAGAGCCCCTTCAATCCGAGTTTCGATCCCTCCATCGCTTATAATCCGCTCTCTACGCACATCCCGATCAATCGGCGTGCGGGCATCACACATGTTGTCATCGCACCACGCGGCGGCATCATTTCCGGTATCGGACGAAGTGCGCCACTGACCGGTCAGCTTGAGGAGCGCCCGAAGCAGCGTGCTGAAACTGCGGTATTCGCGCGGGTTGGAACCAGAGCTGCGCAAGGCGTTGGAGGTTCACGGGCCGAGATCTGGCGAACGCTTGAAGAAATTGTCCGCGATGCACGCTACGCCGAGCGCAATGCCCGGCTGCTAAGCCGAGGCGAAGGCCGTGATACAATCCTTTCCGTTGATGACCTGGCAGTCTTCAGCAAGGTTCTCAAGCGCGCTCTACCTCTGGTCGTAGAAGCACACCAAGCCACCGATATCCTCAACGCCCTCGACTTCGCGCAAGAATACAAGATCCGTCTCGTCATTAATGGTGGCACAGAAGCGTGGCTCGTTCGTAAGGAACTCAGCGATGCGAAGGTACCTGTCATCGTTTATCCAGGACAGATCGAGCCTTGGGGATTTGAAGCGCTGGCCGCCCGCGATGACCTCGCCGCGATGCTTGAGGCGAGTGGCGTACCTGTGATCCTCTCAGCCGGTGGCTGGGATCAAAACGCTCGCCGTCTTCGTCAAGAGGCGGGGACCGCTGTCTCTTACGGCCTCAGTCGAAAAGGTGCCCTCGCCGCACTGACCGAGACGCCTGCGGAGGTCTTCGGCCTCCTCGATGAGGTCGGCACAATCCGTGTCGGTGGGCCTGCAACATTTGGGCTCTACAGCGCAGATCCTTTCGAATTGGACACAATCTTGGAGGCACTTTGGATCTCAGGTCGGCCTCAATCGCTCGAGGATCGCCAAAGAGCGCTCGCAAAGCGGTATCTTGATCTAAAACCTTAACGCCTTGCGTTATTTTTCTACGTTTCGGTGGACATTTTCTAGAAAACTCCGCAAGCTCGCGAAGAGACCCTCTGAAAATAAACATCGAGGTAGCTATGAGCAGCCTAATTTCGGCTCCATCCCCAGACAGCCGTCCTGACCGAGCCCGTGAACGCGAGCTTGCAGAACTACGTCTTCTTCTCAATCTCTCCCAG
>JAYYQC010000479.1:0-14787 GCA_036128675.1 Myxococcota bacterium
CTCTTAGACGAGAACCCCGACCTCTCGGAAAGTGGACCACTGGTTCTCCAAACCATCTCCGAGCATGTGGATATGATGCGGGGTGCAATCTACATCCTTCGTGATGAAAGCGCCGAAATCACTATTGAAGCGGCGTTTGGCTTGTCTGAAAGCGCGCTCCAGCGCGGGGTCTATGGCATCGGTGAAGGCGTTGTTGGCCAGGTGATTGCGAGCGGCGAACCAGCCATTGTCCCTAAGGTATCTGAAGAATCACGCTTCTTAAATCGCACCGGGGCGCGCGCAAACGTTCCGAAGGAAGAAATCTCCTTTATTTGCGTACCAGTTAAGCAGGGCTCCAAGATCATCGGAGCACTCAGCGCCGACCAGATTTATGATTTAGATCAACCACTTGAAGACGATTTAAGTCTCCTGCAGACCGTTGCAACGATGATCGCTCAAGCGGTCTGGCGACATCGCGAGCTGCAAAAAGAGCGTCACGCGCTCTTGGAAGAAAACCGACGACTCCACAACGAGCTTAAGAGTCGCTACCGTCCATCGAATATCATCGGTAACTCGAAAGCAATGCAGGTGGTCTACGACCATATCTCTCGGGTCGGCACCAGTGACTGCACGGTCCTCATCCGAGGCGAAAGTGGTGTTGGCAAAGAGTTGGTAGCACAAGCAATCCATTACGAAAGCGCGCGCTCGTCGCGGCCTTTCGTCAAGGTGAACTGCGCCGCACTTTCACCGAGTCTTCTTGAGAGCGAACTCTTTGGCCACGAGCAGGGCGCATTCACCGGTGCTACCAAGCAACGTATCGGTCGTTTCGAAATGGCCAACTCAGGCACTATTTTCCTCGACGAAATCGGCGATTTCCCGATGAGTACCCAGATCATGCTGCTCCGGTTTCTCCAAGAACGTGAGTTTGAACGTGTCGGTGGTGGAAAAACAATCCAAGCAGACGTTCGCATTATCGCAGCGACCAACCGAAATCTTGAGGACGCCATTGCATCGGGAGACTTCCGAGAAGACCTTTATTACCGTCTCAATGTTTTTCCGATCTACGTACCGCCGTTGCGCGACCGACCGACCGATATCTCGCTCTTGGCCGACTACTTTGCGGGCCGTTATTCGAAAATCAATAACAAGACCATCACCCGTATTTCGACGCCAGCAATCGATATGCTGACCTCATACCACTGGCCAGGAAATGTTCGAGAGCTCGAGAACTGTGTCGAGCGCGCAGTGCTTCTCTCGGACAACGCGGTCATTAATGGACATCACCTTCCCCCAACTCTTCAGACGGCGGAGGCCACCGGAACAAACCTCAGAGGCACACTTGAAGAGGTTTTAGGAAAGATTGAACGAGAGATGATCCTGGAGAGCCTGAAAACCCATCGAGGGAATATGCGTGCGGCAGCCCGCGAGCTCGGGGTTACCGAGCGAATCATGGGTCTCCGAGTGAAACAATACGAAATTAATCCGAAGCGCTTTCGACACAGTATGAGTGCCTAACCAGGGCACTCGACCTCCTCTACCTCCTGAGTTACATTCACATTCATGAATGTCAGAGGTGTATTTCAAGCCCAAGTCCTCAGCCTCTTAAGTCTGGCGATTCTCGCTTCAGGTTGTCAGGAATTTGACCGTCTACGACTCATTCTCAAACCGGAACAGTTTCCAGAGGGCCTCAGTGGCCCCCATCGGGTTTCAGTCAGAGTGCAGCCTGTGACCGGAACAACACTCGAACTGAATGGACGCGCCGTTCCGCTCGATGAGATTACCGAGCTACGGGGTTTACGTGCAGGGGACCATCGCATCATCGTAAGGTCCCCCGGTCATCAGAGCTTTGCAACGCCTCTCAAACTTGGAACGGTCCCTCACCTTGACCTCAATATCCACCTTCAGAAACTGGGAGATGCAGCATCCGAGGAATCTCTGATTCGAACGAGTAGCTCGCTGAATGCCCCCAACCTCTCAGAGGGAATTTATCCAGCGTCGCTCGTCTTAAGTTGTGCCTCCAACAGTCCTGCAACCGTCGATGGTAGGGCAATAGCTGAGAAATCAACACTGACTCATATCTATGGCGTCGCAAAATGTGGAGAGGTCGCATTTAGATACCAATATACTGAGGATGGTGAGCTTGAGGTCGGTCCTCTTATTCACACCTTGGAGTTTAAAGGCGAGCGTCTTACACCGGGCACTTTTATCCTGGCCCTCCCGGGTAAGCACACCTTTCTTCTGCCGCGAGACCCGGAGCCCGCATTTCCTGTCGAGATACAGGTGATGCGCTGATGGGTAGCCCAATTCCAATTCTCGTTTTGGCATGGAACAAAGAAGAGGTGACACAAGCATGCCTCGCTTCAATCGCCGAAGCTACAAACCGAGAGCACCGTGTTGTTCTGATCGACAATGGTTCGAATACTCCCTACCCAGAGAGTGATGCGTACGACCTGGTGAGGCTACCCGAGAACCTCTTTTACACCCGCGGTATTAATGCAGGTATTCGGTACGCCCAACGCCACTACCCTGATGCACCCGGTATGGTCTTGCTTAACAACGACATTAAGGTCCGTCCTGGCTGGCTTTCCAATTTAACCACTAACCTTGAGGCCAATGTTGGGCTCGTTGGCAATAAGCACCTTCGGATGGACGATCCCACGTTGGTCGTTCACGGTGGCACCGCGGATTTACTGACCGGCATGCACAAAGCAGGCCCGGATGATCCCCACTTTGACCGCCGCTCAAAAGACGTTTGGGTAACGTTTGCATGCGTCTATATTACTCAGCCCTGCCTTGAGCAGGTCGGACTTTTGGACGAGCGGATGCTCCATTTTTACAGTGATACCGATTTCTGCCTCCGGGTTTGGATGGCGGGTTTTGAAGTCGCCTACCATGGAGATTCAGTCATCGAGCACAAGCATCATGAAAGTTACGGCGAAGTCCCAGTCAATTTGGCCGCTGATCGGCGACTCTTCGAAAATAAATGGCTTGGTCATGACTTAAACGCGAAGATCTTCCACAAGCTCTTTCTCGATGCTGAAGATAAAACCATGCTGAATCTCTCATCAGCGCGACTCAAAGCACCCTAATATAAAACCATGAAGAGCAAACATGTTGCGGTAATTGGTGCAGGAATTACCGGACTTACAGCTGCATATCGACTCAGTGAGCTTGGACATAACGTTGAGGTCTTTGAGGCCTCGACCCGGGTGGGTGGTTCCATAAAAACAGAATCATTCGGAGCAGCACGTGTCGATATTGGACCGAGCGGAGTACTCGCGTCGCGTCAAAGTGTGCTTGAGCTTGTGCGAGACCTGGGCCTTGACAGCGAATGGCTCTCGGCCTCACCCACCTCGAATCGTCGCTATATTTTCTACAAAGGAAAGCTCAACGAAGTTCCAACCTCGCCGCCTAAACTCCTCACGTCGTCTTGGATTCCACTCTCTGCCAAATGGCGATTCGTGACTGAATTTTTTCGACGCAAACGACGGGCATCTGAGCCAGAAAGTCTTCACGCACTCATCGACCGCCGCCTTGGCGCGTTCGTCGCGGACGTCATGGTCGACGCGATGGTCTCCGGCGTTCACGCAGCCCCCGCAAAAAGTCTCGAAGCCATGGCTGCTTTCCCTATCCTTCCAACCTTAGAACGAGAGCATGGCAGCCTGCTGAGAGGGTTGATTCACCTTCAGAAATCCCGTCGCAAGGAGCTTCCGCAGCACGCCACAACGCTTAAAGGTATGCTCAACCTCCGTGGGGGACTCGAGACACTGCCCAAGGCATTGGAGGCGAGGCTTGACAAGATTCACCTTGAGACACCGGTTCATGCTATAAAGTCCCTTCAGGATGATCGCTGGAAGGTGGAGCACCAAGCAGGGGTGTGCGAGTTCGATGAAGTCATACTCTGCATTCCTGCCCCACATGCCGCTCGTTGCATAAGCGGACAGAGTGCAGAGCTCGCAAATCTTCTCGAGCGGGTAGAATACACACCCTTAGGAAATGTCATTCTGCACTACAATGAAGAGATCGAAACGCCGCCTGGCTTTGGCTATTTAAGCCCAGGCATCGAAGGTCGACCAATTCTGGGTTGCCTCTTTCTCAATCAAATCTTCCCTGAACTCATCCCGGCCAACGCTACGGTTTTGAGGGCATTCGTGGGTGGGCAGCGCGCTGCCGAACAGTTAGCACTCGACGATGAAAGTCTTGTTAAGGTCGTTACGGACGAGCTGGAATTCATTTTAGACAAGAAACTTCCTCGTCCTCAACGCGTCCAAGTGCTCCGGTGGCCTACAAGCCTCGCGTTTTATCAACCTGGAACCACGAAACACTGGGAAGAAGTCGAGGACCTCGTCAGTGGTCTACCCGGCCTTCATTTAGGGGGGAACTGGATCGGTGGTGCTTCGGTCGCCGAGTGCATCACCCGAGCAAATACCCTCGTATCCCGGATAACCTCGTCCACCGAACCATAAAAAAAAATCCGGTCTCACCTAAACAGGAAAGACCGGACTTATGAAAATCGATATGAAGCTAAGGTGCTTTAAGCAGCTTGCTTGCTGGAGCGAGCCTGAATGCGAATGACTCCTTCAACAGCGTCTTGATAGGCTTCTTCTGCCTGCTGCGGATTTCCAACAAATGCGATGAAATATTCGCCGTTTGAGATCTTAAGACGCTTCGCAAAGATCGGCTCGTCGTCGCGACCTTTCCAAGCGTTGTCAGCGCCATCCTCACGGTCGGCCGCTGCAAACGGTGCAATCTTCGCGAGCTTACGGCCGTATTCCTCGTTAACTGCACCAATGAGACGTGCGTTGCCAAAGAGTCGTACCTCTGACCCAAGGATGAATTCACCCTTTTCGTTCGCAAAGACCATCGCCGAGAGGCCGTGCCGCTCGGTAACGTTATCTAGGTAGAACCGGGTTGCGGTTCGTGGACTCATACTTCTTCGGATACGGCGTTCGTGTGAACGATCTTCCATGTGACTAACCTCCGGTTGAGCAAATTAAAGTGCGCACCATCAGAGGACCAGACTTTCGTGTAGTCCGCAAAAAATCGGCAAAAATGCATGAGGTAAATCTTACAAACCCCCGACACTTCTAGCCTTTGACTGCTCCTGCGGTGAGACCACCCACGAGATTTTTCTGTAGAGCATAGAAGAGAGCCATCACCGGAAGACTGGTGATAATCGCACCAGCAGCAAATGTTCCCCAATCGGTCTGGTACTCACCAACATAACGCTGAAGCGCGACCGGCAAGGTGAAGAGGCGTTCGTCGTTCAAGAGCGTCGCCGCCAATACGAACTCATTCCAAGCTGTCATAAATGAAAAAAGTGCGGTCACCGCAATTGCTGGCTTCGCCAGTGGGAGAACAATCCTTGAGAAGATTACCCAACGACTGGCACCATCCATGACCGCAGCTTCCTCAAGCTCTTTTGGCACAGTGTCGAGATACCCTTTGAGGGTCCAAGTGCAAAATGGAATGGCAGTCGTGCAGTAGACAAGCGCTAGTCCCACGTGCGAGTTCAAGAGTCCGAGGTTATCCAAGATGATGTAGAGTGGTACCATCATGACAACGCCGGGGAATATCTGGGTCAACATAAGACCCATAAGTCCGACCTCCCTCCCAGGGAATCGGAGACGAGAAAATCCATAAGCAGCCGAGCATGATACTAAAATCGAAATTGCCGTCGTGGCCCCTGCCACTAGAAGCGAATTGAAAAATTGGATGCCGAACGATGCTCCTTCACCTTGAGACGTCAGTGAAAAGAAGTGCTCAAAAGTGACTGACTCCGGGATCGGGTTAGGATTCGCGTCCATCCCTCCGACCGGTGAAAGTGCAATCTTCAAAACCCAAGCTACGGGATATATCGCTACCGTCGACGCAACCAAGAGGATCAAGTGCGGGACGATTTTTCTCCAAATCGCTTTCATCATCGTGTCTCAAATCGCTTGGCGAAGCGAGTCGAAAAGACGCTCCACCCAAGTAAGAGGATAAAAATCAAGGCGGAATAAGCTGCCGCATAGCCATACTGCTCGCGGCGAGCAAAGGCCCAGCGGTATGCTTCACTGATTAAAATGTCGGTCGCGTTGTCGGGTTCTCCCCCCGAGACCAAGTACACAATATTGAATTGGTTGAATGTCCAGACGATGCCCAACATGATTGCGGGAACAAGCGCCGGCATCAAAAGCGGCCAAGTTACGTGTGCGAACTTCTGAACCCCGTTGGCACCATCGAGGTCTGCCGCATCGTAGAGGTCAGATGGAATTGCCTGGAGTGCTCCGAGGCATGTTACCATCATGAACGGAAAACCGAGCCAGGCATTTGTCGAAACATTTGCCACAAACGCTGTCCAAAAGGATGAGAACCAAGAGACCGATTCCATTCCAATCAGCTCTAGGAACCCGTTGATAGCTCCAAGTTGACGATGAAAAAGCCCCTTCCAAATCAGGGCTGTGATGTAGTTCGGAACCGCCCAAGGAAGAATCAGTAAAACTCGATACATTGCCTTCAATCGAAGGCCCTTGCTGTTGAGTAGCAATGCCAACCCAAGACCTATTCCGACGTGTAAAACAATATTTACGAGGGTCCACAACACCGTTACGGCAAGTGCGAAATAAAATGACAGGGGCTGAAATACCCCGAATCCTTCGGCACCAACAATTGACCTGAAATTTCCTAAACCAACAAAGGTATATTCACCGTTGGCATGGGAAAAGAAGCTAAGTCCGAGTGCCGCGATGAATGGAACAAATACCAGTACGCCAGTAGCGAGCACGGCTGGACCAACCCACTTTAAACCGGTCAAGAACTCTCCGAACTCACCTCGGCGCGTCACCCCACGCAGCCACCGATAGCCAATGACAAAAGCGCCACCGAGAAGTATCGCGACGAGAATGAAATAAGCTTTGGGACTCGTCTCAGCGGGGGGTTCGCGGGTAATAGCCGCGTAACGCCGCTCCGCAGCTTCTGCGGCCTCGTCCGCAGTGGCTCCACCCATTAAGATCTTCTTAAGAGCTACAGTCGTTGGCTCCCAGATATTTCGCATCTGAGGAGAGTTGTTCATCGGGATCGTACTCTCAACCTGGGCTCGAAAAGCTCCCAAAATGGGATCGTTCGCCAGCGTCTCACTGAGTTCCCACGCGTTCCGATGCGCTACACATTGACGACCGACCTCGCCGCGGATGACAGCACTCTCTTCACCGGCAAGGAACTTCGCAAGCGCTAATGATTCATCTTTGCCCTTACTATGCGCGGAGATAAAAACACCTTCAGCTGTTAGAAAAGGCGTGGCGCGCTCCCCCGTCGCAGACACAATTGGAAGTGGCGCTACGCCAAACGGAACCCCTTCGGCAATTTCGCCAAGAAACCAAGGCCCGTTGACCACAAGCGCTGCCCGGTTCTCATTAAATAGATTCGTCACAAGTGACGCAGAAATTTCAGAAGGGAGAATCCCGTCGCTGCGCCAACGATAAATTAGTTCGTACGATGCCTTAGCCGCATCAGAAACCAATCCTCCGGCCGGGCCACCATCGAATAGGCTTGCGCCGGAACCAAAGAACCAAGGTGCATGAAAGTAAAAACTATCTGCCTGATAAAGAAGTGGATATACACCCTCGGGGAGTAACTGCGAGAGACGAATGACCCCATCGGTTGTCTCTGGAGCGCTCGATATCACATTCTTATTGTAGAAGAGCGCGAGACTTTTAAAGGCCAGCGGGAGTCCCATCAGCTCGTTCTGGTACTTTAAAGACGTCAGAGTTGCATCGAAAAATTCGCTACCATCTGTATCGAGTCGGATTGGTTCCAAAAGACCAGACTCAGTCCAATCGCCTACCCGTTCATGCGCGAAGATAAAGAGGTCAGGACCATGGCCTCGAGGGATCGCCGTCGTCAACTTGGAGGCCATGACCTCGTATGGAATCGAAAGCAACGTAATGTTTAGCTCGGGGTTGGTCTCTTGAAATAGCTCGACCGACTTTCGAAGCGCGTCTTCTTCCGCCCCTCGATAGCTATGCCATAAGGTAAGCCCCTTATCTGCAGCTAACGCCGGAAGAGAAAAGCTCATTGCAAGAGCTATGATGGAAACGAATCTCAGCATGCGACAGCATCCTTAAGATCAATTGTTGGGAACCCAATCGTCTTGCCATGTTGATCAAAGAGATAGCTCTCACCAGCTTTCCATTTCACCCCGACCTCATCACCGGGATTTGCCCCCCAGCTGTCGCCACTCTGTTGAGCGACAATTTTACCAAGCTCGGTCAGGAGATGGACGCGTGTCTCCCAGCCCATAGGCTCAACGAGCTCAACAGTGCCAGAGAGATAACCCGTGCCGGGCTGAACGAGTTGCACACAGCTTGGACGAATGCCAACCGATGCGCTTTCACCCTCTGGGTAGCCTTCGATGGTTGGTGCAGGAATGAATCGGCCGCTGGATACGACCCCTAGTTCATTGCCACGCCGCTCGATTTTACCATCGAGAAAATTCATCGTGGGAGCCCCCATAAAACCCGCGACAAACTTGTTCGCGGGTCGATGGAAGAGCTCCAACGGAGGCGCAACCTGCTGTAATTCTCCGTGATTAAGCACCGCGATACGGGTACCGAGGGTCATTGCTTCGATCTGGTCGTGTGTAACGTATACCGACGTTGTACCAACCTCGCGATGCAGAGCACTAAGCTCGCTACGCATCTGTACGCGTAAGGACGCATCCAGGTTTGATAATGGCTCGTCGAAGAGAAACACTCTCGGTTCTCGAACGAGCACACGCCCCATGGCAACCCTTTGTCGCTGACCTCCGCTGAGCTGACTTGGTTTTCGCTTAAGCAAATGCCCAAGGTCGAGCTTGTCGGCTGCCGCCTTTACCTTCGCGTTAAGTTCCGAGGATTTGAGTCCACGAAGCTTCAGCCCAAAACCAATATTTTCCGCGACATTCATATGCGGGTACAGAGCGTAACTCTGAAACACCATTCCGACATCACGGTCACGCGGTGCTACATCGGTAACGTCATCGCCACCAATATAAACCTGTCCACGTGTGGGCGTCTCGAGCCCAGCAATCATTCGAAGCGAGGTACTCTTCCCGCAGCCAGAAGGGCCAACGAGTACTAGAAACTCACCATCATCGATCTCGAGGTTCAAATCAGGAACAACGACGGTTCCCTGAAAAGCCTTATGAATACCCTTTAGAGCAACTGATGCCACAGCGCCCCCCCCATGTAGCTGAGGTCTGGTGGTTGTTTAAGCCGGCAGACACAAATCAAAAAAAGTGGGCCCCAGACTCTCCGGGGCCGTCAATCACGGATAGAGTGCTTCGTAGTATCGGTTAAGCATAACCGCGGCAGAAAACTCTGTCACCGCGGTGTTCACCGAAGAACGCATCATCGCTACCCAACGACGTCGATCATCATAATAAGTAGGTAAGACTTCATGACTCAAAATGCTCTTGAGAGCATGAAGGTCATGTTCATCAGCACCTTCTCCTTCATACGCATCGCCAAACTGCCAGCCATTTACCCCATGCTGACAGCCTTCATCCCACCAACCGTCGAGGATACTTACATTAAGACATCCGTTCGCAGCTGCTTTCATCCCAGAAGTCCCAGAGGCTTCCATCGGACGCAGTGGATTGTTGAGCCACACATCGCATCCTCGGGTCAAAAGACGCCCAAGTCGCATATTGTAGTTTTCCAGGAAAGCGATCTGATTGGGATATTTCTTCGTCATTTCGACTATTTGCGCAACGAGTGCCTTACCACCTTGATCCGCTGGGTGTGCTTTTCCTGAGAAGACAAACTGAACTTTTCCCGCCTCGAGAAGAGGCGCAAGCCATTCGAGATCTCGTAGAACAAGCGTCATACGCTTATACGTCGCGGCACGACGAGCGAATCCGATAAGTAAAGTATCGCGCGACATCTTCGCGCCGGTTGTTCGCTCGATCTCATGAAGAAGCTCATCTTTGAGTTGCTGATGAACGCCCCAAAGTGCGTCGTCCGTCATCGTTGGCTTCGCAGCCTCAGCCAATCGGTCGTCTTGCCATGAGCGCATATGCACACCGTTGGTGATCGGAATAATAGGCTTAATCCCCTCAACCCAGTCCCACATTTTTGCCGCGGTCTTCCCATGGAGCTGAGCGACTGCATTCGCAGCACGAGAGAGCCGCAATGCCGCGACAGTCATCTGGAATGGATTCTCGCCAAGTTGTTCAAGATGAGACGCATCAAATGTTCCATCAAGACCTGCGCCCGCATCGAGCATGTCTTCGATACCGTGTGTCTCGTTTCCTGCAACAACCGGCGTGTGGGTGGTAAACACGACGCGCTCTTTGACAACCGCCCGAGCGTCCGAGAATGAAAGGCCTTTGGCCATCTCTTCACGCAACAATTCGAAACCAGCAAAAAGAGCATGGCCTTCATTGAAGTGATAAAGACGAACATCCATTTCAAGTGCCCGTAACATGCGGACACCACCAACGCCGAGGATAAGTTCCTGAGCCAAACGGTCGCCGTTGTAGAGACGCGCAGTCAGCTCAAGATGCTCTTGAGCCACTGGCTCAAGGAGAATCAGTGGATTGGAGCCAAAATGGTTAACTTCCCAAGCCCGCAGTTGGACCTTCTGACCGCGAATCGTCAGATCAACAGTTGGCCCCAGCGGTTTTAGATACTCGCGGGTTGTTTTCACGAACTGATCGTAAGGCTGACCATTTTCATCGATTTTTTGAATTGTGTAACCTTCATCCCAAAGGATGCCGATACCGACAAGCGCGCGTTCCTGATCAGACGCCGCCTTCATAATATCCCCCGCGAGGATACCTAAACCCCCAGAATAGATGGGAAAAGATTCATGAAGACCGAATTCCATACAAAAATACGCGACACATGGCTGCTTGATTGAAACCACTGGTTTCCCCCCTTTATTAAGGTAACTCACCCCTGAGTTACTAACAGGTCATCAGAAATTTTCAATGCCTTCACGACCACTACGACCGTAAAGATTGATCATCGTTCTAATCCGGTCACGAACATCACGTCGCAACCCTGCTGATTCGCTCATACGCCAAGACCAATTTCCAACCAAGGTTCCTGGTGTATTCATCCGAGCGTCGCTCCCCAAAGCCAGAAAATCTTGGAATGGAATGAGTGCAAGGCGTGCCGGTGACTGAAAGGCCGACCGAATAAGATCCCAAACGATGTCTCGCCCATCGGTGGCAAGATATCGTCGAGCGTGGTCCCGAATATATTCCGGCGCATCCGACCACCATCCGGCAGTCGTATCCGAATCATGGGTGCCGGTATAAATTACGGTGTTCGGCGTGGCCCGATAGCTGAGATGGTCATTGTCCAGCTGTCCGTCGTAGGCAAATTGCTGAACGAGCATTCCAGGAATGGCAAAACGACGTTGCAGGTCCCGGACTGGCTCATCGATCGTGCCCAGGTCTTCAGCGATGAGAGGCAGCGATCCAAGCGCTTCTAAGAGCTTATCGAAAAGCCCTGGACCAGGACCAGGACGCCACGAACCGGAGCGAGCATCCTCTGCATCCGCAGGAATCGCCCAGTAGGCAGCGAAGCCCCGGAAGTGGTCAAGACGCACAAGATCTGCGTGCTCAAGAGCTCTTCGTAGACGTGTCACCCACCAGTCATAGCCATTTCGTTCAAGTTCATCCCATCGGTAGAGAGGGTTACCCCAGCTCTGCCCCACCGCTGAGTACACATCCGGTGGCGCACCGCTAATAAAGGTAGGTTTCGAATCCGGACCCAGCTCAAAATAAGATTGATGGGCCCACACATCGGCCGAGTCGCCCGCTACGTAAATTGGAATATCTCCAAGAATGGATACACCACGCGCGGCACAATAACGCCGCAAAGCGCGCCATTGACGGTCGAAAAAGAATTCGATCGTAACCCATTCTTGTCGAGCGTCCTCAAGTTCGTCCTTCACGCGCTTGATTCGCTCTTCATCGCGGTCCCGCAGCTCAGTAGGCCAATCCCACCAACACGCACCATCCAACGTTTCCTTAATCGCAACAAACGTTGCAACTTCATCCACCCACCAGGCTTGAGCACGAAACTCAGCGAGCTCATGATGCCATGGGTGCTCAGGGTCGTTGAGTAACCGAAGTGCCGCGCGTTTCAAAAGCGGAATTTTGACCTCAAATGCACGCGCAAAGGAAACATCGGGCGAAGTCCTAAGCTGCCCGACCTGCAGTTCCTCATCTGTTAAGAGAGCCTCACGCGCCAACTCTTCGAGATCCACGAGGAGAGGATTTCCCGAGAGCGCTGAGAAACTGCTATAGGGCGAACCACCTTGGTCGGTTGGATTGAGTGGCAAAATTTGCCAGACTCGCAGTCCGGCACTGACCATCCAATCCACAAATTCGCGCGCACTTCTGCCGAGGGAACCCACCGGACCACCTCCGGGCAATGATGTAGGATGCAGGACAACGCCGGCCTGGCGACCCTTAAGCGTTTCGCGATCGACGGGGGCTGATGGCACATGAGAGAGACGCTCCGCCGCGATATCCTCGAGGAGCTCGGCGCCAGTAGGTGCACCAGGTTCATTTGAGACCGCATCACTCAGACGTCGCGAAACTTTCGTTCTAAGCCGTGAGCGATGAACCCGCTCGGCCAACTCAATCGCCCGATCGGCATGACGCAAAACCTGCTGAGTCTCAATCCCCGCGAGATCGTCAAAAAACCAAGCACAGCTTGTAAACATCGCAAGCGCGTGGCGCTGCACTTCCATCAGCTCGCAGACTTTTGCGAATGCGCGTTTATCGCTGCTTGTGCCGTGCTTTTCCCACCACTTACTCAAAGCCACAGCACGTGCACTCGGGTCAAGTGTGCTGACCACATCGCCAAAGTCATCTCTGGCCGCCCAGACGTCCCGCAGAAGCTTGCTGCCATCTCGGACGTAAAGCTTTGTCAGTTCGTCCCTCAAAAAGTTCAGAGACTCTCTGAGCGGCGCTCTCCATTCCTGCGACCAAGAATCCTCACCTCGGCCACCGCGGCATCCGCAATTTTCCTTCCAACGGCCAATGCCATGAGCACAGCTCCAGGACGAATTTTCAACAATCTCTAATTCCCAGTCCACGGTTTCATCTTCGAGGACTTCACCAAAAACGGTCATTTCGAGGTCGGTGCGTCCTTCCCAAATCTCGATCGCACGGGCCAGAGCCATCTCACCATAACGATGGTGATGACCATACGACTCTCCGTCTGTCGCAATCGAGACAAAGTCGCTCTCGAGTGCGCGGTCGCAGACTCGATTCGCCAGGAAATCCCCATTGTGTAGATAGCCGGAGAAAGCGACGCCGTGAGAAAGTCCGCCGTCGTATACAAAGACAACCATTGTCTTTCCCGATGGCAAGTTCACCAAAAATGGTCGATTCGAAAGGTCTGCTCGACCTTCAGCATCATGCCAGTTCCCATCGGGATCTTTAATTCTTGAGATCTGTTGGGGGGCCAAAAGAACAAACTTAATATTCGTCTCTGCGATAGCCTCCAGGGTCGCCGTATCCACAGCGGCTTCAGGAAGCCACAGCCCTTCGGCTGGACGTCCAAAACGCCGTTCAAAGTCCGCAAGGCCCCAGGCTAACTCGGTTCGTTTGTCGCGGTCATTGCACAGAGGTAAAATCGAGTGGTGATAGGATTGAGCCAGCGCGGTTCCATGACCACCAAATCGCGCCTGAGCTGCTTTGTCGCCGTCTAAGATCCCCTGGTAAACCGCGGGTTCCTCGCTTTCGAGATATCGAAGAAGCGTTGGGCCGCAATCAAAGCTGACGTAAGAATAGTTATTCCGTTCGTCCCGATAATTGCCCTGCTGATCTAAAAGCCTGGCCGCGATATTCGGGCCGTAGCATTCCGCAGTAATCCGAGCATTCCAATTCACATAAGGCGCGGCTGAGTCTTCTTTGCGCCAGCCTCCACGAAGGAGGTCCTCGCGCGTCGGCTGATAAAAGTGTGCGTGGACACAGAGTTTCTTCATGAAGCCAGCTCCGTATTGTTTCGCAATTTAAGATAGAGTGCTCCAAGCGGAGGCAGAGTGAGCAGTAATGACTGCTCTCTGCCATGCTGAGACACGCGGTCCGAGACAACCGATTGACAGGTGCCAGTACCACTTCCGCCAAACTCTCGTTCATCAGAATTCAATATGACATCGTAGGTTCCCTCACTCGAGACCCCTACTCGGTAATGCTCGCGAACTACCGGCGTGTGATTAAGGACGACCAGGATCGTATCCCCCTCAGTCTTACGCAGGTAAGACACGACGGACTGTTCGCTGTCGTTGAAATCGATCCATTCGAAGCCTTCCGGGCTCACATCTCGTTCATGGAGCGCAGAATTGCCAGTGTAGAGCGCGTTGAGTCGGCTGATCAACTTCTCAACGCCATGGTGCGGCTCGTATTGACGAAGCCACCAATCAAGTCCCGTTGAAGGGTTCCACTCATGGTATGCGGCGATTTCAGCTCCCATGAATAGGAGCTTCTTGCCTGGCTGCGCAAACATAGAGGCGTAAAGTAAACGCAGATTTGCAAATTTCTGCCATCGGTCACCTGGCATCTTCTCAAAGATAGCGCGCTTTCCATGCACCACTTCGTCGTGGCTTAGAGGCAGACAAAATTGCTCACTGAAAGCATAGATGTTGCGAAAAGTAAGCGAGTTCTGATGATGGCTACGATGAACAGGGTCCATCGAAAAATAATCAAGCGTATCGTGCATCCAGCCCATGTCCCACTTTAAGTGGAAACCCAAACCTCCATGCTCAACCGGACCGGTTACCCCCGGCCAAGCAGTCGACTCCTCAGCGATCATGAGAACGCCT
>JAYYQC010000480.1:0-14861 GCA_036128675.1 Myxococcota bacterium
TGAGGTGACGTGGCGGTGTTGGCTGGTAGATTGGATGGCTGAATCGGCAGATTCGCGGGACTATTGGATATCGACACCATAGCTATCTCCTCGGACTTGATGAAAAAATCGTATCCCGAGGTCTACGCTATTACTAGGGCGTCAATGTAGGTACTTAATCGGTTCGAATACCCTTCACCCAAAACCAGAGCCCGAACATGATCGCACTGAAAAGGGCAGCTCCGATTGGGAATTTCCGAAACCGCATCGTGTCTGGTTCTTCCGGCACCCAGACCACCGTCGCGTAATCTCCTAGGTCGTAATGGTCGAGCATTCCTTTTCCAAGGAGGATGTCTTCGGTCGCCTCACGATCCACAATCCGAATCCGGTAGCCAGGGCGATATTCTTTCACAATTTCGATATCGATATATTCGCCAAACTCAAAGAGGCGGTAGCTATTGAGAAACTCGAGGCCCAGCTGGGCCACCGCCCAGACGCCAATGAGAAAAAAGAAAACCCGTGCCCCGCGACTACGTGAAAATGAGGTTCTCTCGGCCATCTTGTATTACTCCCTCACAAACAACGCGGATTCCCCATCACACATTGAGTAAGCCTTCTCTACGCTATAAGCAGGCTTCATGAAAACCATCTCTGTCGTTGGAGCTGCAATCATTGATCCCCCTTACGTACTCGCCTTTCGACGCGGACCGGCCATCGCTATGGCCGGTAAGTGGGAGTTTCCGGGCGGAAAGCTCGAGAGAGGCGAGAGCCCACGAGACGCGCTGGCCCGGGAATTAGAAGAGGAGCTTCAGCTCAGTCTACCGATTGGCGAACGCATAGGCATCGGCACTGCTCAACTAAATCCAGAGACCCGCGTCGAGCTCGAGGTCTTCGAAGCGCCTGGTACCTACCAAAGTCTAAGCTATGTCCTAAGCGACCATGACCAAGCACTCTGGCTACACGTAAATGACCTCCACAGCGTCGAATGGGCCGCCGCGGATATTCCTGTGTTGAATGATCTAGAAAAACGACTGCGCGCCTAGCTCGCCCGAAGATGCTCGAGACGTCGCGTCAACCCATCGTAGAGTTCTTCCGCACGCTTCACATCCCGCTCTGCCTCTGAGCTGCGCTCATCTCGATAACGCTCCCAAGCGCGCAGATAGCTCTCCCGGGCTTTCCGGATTTCGACCGTAAGGCTGGTGGTGGTTGAACGACTCATGTCTTCATCATGTCAATCTGGGACGCGGGGTCAAGAATACCGCACAAAACAAAACCGTGACTTTTTTTTGGAAGATGTAAGCAAGATCACACCGCCCCTTACCGATGGGGAAATACCCGACAAGCCGCTTCGAAGAAAATTAGGTTAGGTTGGATTTTAGATGCGCAAATTCCGAATTTGGAGATTGCCTACCGATAAGAATCCGATTTTATTGCAACGTACAAAAAAGAACTTTTTCGTACGTCACTGGTAAAAAAGTTCCTGGGCCGAAGACCGTTCAGAGACTCAATCCCCGATGTCCATACCGCGTTGCTTTTGTATCCTGCGAAAAGGTGTAAGCCAGGACAAGAACGCACCCACTCGGCGGGTCTGAACCCAGAGCTTACCGCGACCTCGGAACTTACAGACAAGACCATCGCCACCGAAGACTAAGTTCTTCAATCCGGAACCTCGCTTCAATCCACTCAACCAAGTCGTCTCATATTGAAGCGTTGATTCGAACGCGACGATAAAGCCGGTGTCTACGACGTAGTCGCCATCGACCTCTATTTCGATCAGTCCACCATAAGTGTTGAAGAAAATATCGCCCACGCCAGAGGCCTTCAACAACATCAAACCTTCACCGCTAAAGAACCCCTTGAACCCCTGAAACTTCGATGTCAGATCGACATTTGGACCATGGGCCACAAAGGCTCCCCGCTGCAAGAATAGCTCTACGCTTGAATCAAGATGGTAGTGCTCAAGGTCCCCCATTGGCCCCGGAGCCAACTTAAGATCCCCCTCTCTGCCCTCTGTCCAATAGCTGTTCACTATGAGACTCTCACCGCCAAACGCGCGAAACAGCGATTTGAAAAGCCCTCCCTTCAGCTGCGACTTCATCTTGATGTGTCCGTCCATTGCCGCCATTGCCGAAGGCTCTACGTAGATTTTCTGATCTGGCTTCAGAGTCAAATTAAGCATCGCGAAATCAGGACGCCCAACAATGGTATGTTCGTATTCTGCCATCACTTACCTCACGCTCGAATTGGTTTAACCATTGGACCGAGGATCGAGCCAAAGTTTGGTGGGTTATGGGTTTGGCAATAAACTTTGCCGCGACCACGGAACTTTGCAACCAAGCCTTCGCCACTCATGAAACTCGAAATCCAACCACTGCTGGACTTACCGATATTAAACTCCAGGGAGTCCTCGAACGCGACGATATGTCCGGTGTCGACCACATAGCCTCCATCCACATCCACTTCGTAAATCGCACCGAAACTGTTGAGAAAAATATCGCCCTGGCCGGAACACTTTATCCAAAAGACTCCTTCGGATGAAAAAAGCGCCTTCCCGATTCCCTGAAACGAGAGATCAATGTCGATGCCTTCGGTCGATGCCAACCAGCTTGAACCTTGAACCACCAGATTACCAAAGTCGAGGCGATGGTGAACAATATCACCGGCCAGGGCCGGTGCTAAAACGACCGTTTGGTTATCTTGATGCGCATCGAACTGACTCACAAAAAACGACTCGCCGCTGAGGAGTCGCTTGACGCCCTTGAAAAGCCCACCGCCTCCGCGTGTATGTGTCGTCGTCTCAAGGTGAAACCCCGATGTCATGGAGATCATTGCACCTGACTCGGTCGTGATCCGCTCGCCGTTGTTGAGCTGAAGCTCAAGCGCCGATGCGGCTGGCTGATTTAAGATTCGAAATTGCATGCGTTCCTCGCTCAATCTCTAAAAATTTTAATGGAGGTGTTGATTGACCCAGCTGGTAAGCCCGCTCATGCTGCGACTCTGGATATACACCCGACCGCGTCCACGCAGACGCGTTACAAGACCTTCGCCACCGAAAAAGCTCGAAAAGATGCCTCCGGCGAGCCCGACACCCAATCGCACCGTTGGTTCATAAGCGAGCATATGACTGCTATCGACGATGTATTCATCTTTCACATCAACCTGCTCGATGCCACCGTAGCCTCCAATCCAAACCCGGCCTTGACCACTTACCCTTAAGCGAAAGAGTCCCTCGCCTCCGACGAAGCTGGCTAGGCCCGCCCACCCCAAGCTGAGATCGACGGTTGGGTCGCAGGCTACGAATGCGCCCGGCTGAAGATAGAGTGCGGTATTGTGAAGCTCCACCATCTCGATATCGCCTGGCGTCGGTTGGGTGAGAACCAGCGAGCCGTTATCCGTTCCATCGATTTTGAACTCGTTGATGAAAAGAGACTCGCCGCCAAACACCTTACGCATCAGGGCTGTAAAGAAGCCACCGTTGAAACGTGTCGCAATATCGACATTACTCGACATACTCGCCATCGCGTCAGACTCTGCAACGATGCTTTGTCCTGGGCTTAGCTCGACCTCGAGGGTTGAGAATGAAGGGCGATGTTTTATCACCACATCTGTCGTCATGGCGTAGCCTCCTCTTCCATTGTTGGCTCGGCCTCTTTCATACGCGTTACGACCGACCAATCAAGTTCAAATGTGAATGGTTCTTCAATTGGACCAAGGGTCGCGGCGTGACTGCGAACAAGCTTTACCCGACTCTCAAGTTCTGGATGCGACGACATCCAGTTGCCGATGGTTTCAGCGAGGTCGAACTCATCCTCCCCCGCTTCGGTGCTACCTTCATCGGTTGGAGCGGCTGCAGCCTCTGCCTCTTCTTGCAGGGGGTCAGCGACCTTATCCTCGTCACTCTCCTCGTCATTTGTTTCGCCGCTCGTCTCATCTTTCGGTGCACTTTGAGCCAACATCGCGTCTTGATGCGCCTGAAGCTTTCGAAATGCTTCAGCGAGATTTTCCGGGTCGATGCCCGCCCGATGCATCAGCTCGGTACCCTGGCGATCGGCGTCTTCTTCCGCCTCACGCGAATAGTGCTGAAGCGCTGCCATCCCCGCCGCACCTGCGAGCATGCCCGCGGCACCGGCAACATCCCCCACCGCAATCTGCCCAAGTGTTATCAGGCCGGTAGCTTGAAGAAGACGCTTGAGTGAGTGACGACGATAGACGTGCGCGAGCTCATGCGCCAAGACACCCGCGACCTCTTCCGGCGTATCCAAAATCTCAAGGAGCCCCGTGAGGATAACCATCTGGCCTCCGGGCATCGCAAAGGCGTTGGGCATTTCATTTTCGAGGACTTCGAGACGATACTCAAAACCTTGATCTTGCGGCGCATGAACCTTGAGTGCGTCAAAGATGGCCATACAAAGTGCACGAACCTCTTCGTCTTTCACCGGTTCGCCAAAGTCGCTCAAGGAGTCCTTCGCCGAATCCCCTAGCGTGCGATCAACCGAGGTCGGCAGCTTATCGACCGCGAAATCTACACCATCATCGGCGAGCCAGAAGAGCCCCCAAATCCCGAGCACCACGCTTGCTATGAGGAGCCCCCAGAGACCACCTTCTGAGAAGCGTCGCTTCGATGCGTGTGCGCGAACCTCTACCCAAATCGCTTCATACCCGGCACCCGCCGCCTGTTCAGCTGCCTCCAAGGCACCTTTTGCTTCGGTGAAAATCATCACGCCGGTCTCGCGGTGACGAAAAAAGAGCATCTTGCCGCTGGCACCACCTTCGGTAACCGCTACCTCATGCCAGCCAATAGACCACGCTCGGGTACCATCATGCTGGGTGAGACTCACACCCTGACTGTCAAAGGAGACTGTTCCGCCCATGCGACCAGACTCCAGGGCGTCGTCAAAGACGCCACCTTCCATCAATCCCAACACAGCTTATCGTCCTCCATTCCAGGTAAGCTTTTCGCCGACCTGCCATGGTTTCAGTGCAATCGCCTCTTGCCCATAGAGCCATCGGTAAATTCCCCAAGTCTCTAGGACGCGCTTTACGTACTTTCGAGTTTCTTTCACCGATATGTTCTCGATCATCTGATCTATATCTTTCTCTAGATACCGGCTCCGCCAAGTAGACGACGCTTTCTGAGACGCGTTGTAGCCCGCCAACATCGCGGCCGGGTCGCCTTTAAACTTACGCGATAACTCCCGCATCAATGCCCCTCCTAATGACGCATTGATCGCAGGGTCAAGAAGGTCACCCTCGCCTTTGTAACGAATCTTGGCTCGTTTTGCGATCCGTTTCGCAGTGCCGGGCATAAGCTGGAGCAGACCACGGGCCCCGGCCCAGCTCGCGATTTGGGGATGAAAAGAGCTTTCCTCTCGCGCCAAGGCCTGGAGGAAATAAGATGGTAACCCATAGGTCTTTTCACTCTTTGCGAGGATGTCACTGAAGAGATCCGGGTAGAGGAGACTCAGGAAAGTTTTGTTCCCGATGAGCTCGGTCTGAGCACTTGGATCTTTCCAAAGGGTACGGAGAATTCTGTACCCTCGGTCGTCATCCCCTAGATGCTTATATGCAAACGCTTCGACTACTTTCGGATTCTTGACTAAGCAGCCTGGGCCCACGCCCAGGGTCGCTGAATCCCAATCCACCGCACGCAGCGCACCAAGCGCAAGCTCTGTATAACCGCGCTCAATCCACTGAAATGTCGCCATCCAGGCTTTCTCTTGCGCCAGACTGCCCGAGCAAAAGGTGACCGCGGTCTTTTGTGATGGCAGATACGACCGCCAAGCCAGGCGCTTGGACGGTGCAAGCTCCGGCAAGCGACCAAAGACCAGCTGACTGTAAAACGAGAGAGGACTTCGCTTAACTAAGCGTTCCCAAACCTCGAGGGCCTTTGACTCGTTGCCAAGCTTGCTCTCGATCATACCAAGCCAGTACTCAGCGCGCGCCAATGCTTGAGCATCCACATCACAATCGCGCTGGGTTGCAGCACGTAACTTCGTTGCCGCGCTCTGCCAATCTTCGTTGACATAAGACATCCATGCCCGTCGCCATCGAGCCTCCGCGCAATAATCACCGCGATGCTCTTCGCGCTGAACGCGCTCATAATACGCGTCGGCCTCTTCCCAACGCTCTCGGCGTTGATAGACGTCACCGGCCCAAAAAAGGACATCGTCGGCCATTGAGTGCTCTGGGAAGCGCTTCACAAAAGATTCAATCGGTTCAATAGCCGCGAGACCGTCGCGAATCGATACGACCTTGGCCCATAGATAATGAGCCCGTCGTTTATAATCTCGATCTCGGCACGAGGACGCCGCTTTGGCCAGTGCGCCTTCGGCGCTTTTGTATTTTCGTAGTTTGCGGTGGGCAAGGCCTTCAATGAAGGCGGCACGACAGCTTTGTGCTGCGGTGAGCTTGCGTTTCTGCTTAAAGCGCTTGAGCTCATCGAGTGCCCGCTCATTGAGGTGTCCTTCAACAAGTGTCTCAATTCGCTTAAGCCATAGATCGGAAGGAAAGCTCACGCCTTTAGGTGGGCGTCGAGGCGTAAGGGGATGTAATGTATGGGATGTATAGAGCGTCTCGCGTAACCTTGAGAGCTTGGCTTCATCGACGGGCTTCAGCTCGAGCATCGCGACAATCGCCATAAATGTCAGCGATCCCTCAACCCGCGAACCGGGCTCAACCCGCTTGAGAAGTTCTTCGTAGGTCTTAAGGGCATGGCCTGGCCGATCAAGGGCAAAGCGTCGCAGAGCACCATGGTGCTTGGATG
The DNA here is from genome assembly GCA_036128675.1 of Myxococcota bacterium. Taxonomy (GTDB): domain Bacteria; phylum Myxococcota; class XYA12-FULL-58-9; order XYA12-FULL-58-9; family JABJBS01; genus JAYYQC01. The sequence continues at coordinate 6,743 of JAYYQC010000480.1, forward strand.
AAAGGGCCGGTAAGAATTCTGTCAGGGTCGCCGCAAAGCGCTTCCACTGAGAGCGCGTGACCGTCAGCCCATCATCGGCAAAACGCTTAAGCCAACGCCCCTCGATGTCATGCTTCAACTCGACACTGCTTAACTTTGAGATCCGAGCATAAAGCTCATCCAGGCTCCCAGTCGATGCAAGCCGTCGTGCCTCAAAATAAGCTCGGTCCTCACCGCCTAACTTAGCGAGTAACGCATCAGAAAGGGTTCCGTCTCTTTCCAGGGCTGCATGCGCTGCTCGCACGGCTTCCGCCGTCTTCGAGCTTCCCAAAGTATCCCATTGAATGGGCGTGGTTGGAGATGGCGTAGTTGCACAGACCAAAGTCAGAAGAGTTGGCCAAATCATTTTGATTCATCTTTCGTGAGAAGCTTCTTCTTCTTTGAACGTGTGGGACGGTGGCGATATTCGGAGGCCTCGAGAATAAGTGCTGGATTTGGGGTTATCTGACACGCCAGACGGTATCCTTGCGCCAAGCGCATGTTGCCTAGGCCTTTTCGCTCGGCCGCGGTGGCTTCGGGCAGCATATCTCCACCACCGGTGACCTTCACACGGCAAAGGTGACACGTCCCCTTACCGCCACAGGCACTGGTCACAGGTAAATTATGGCGACGAAGAAAGGTTAGAACGGAGTCCTCAACCTCGAATTCATAGCGCGTTCCGTCAACCATTGTGTGGTTCATCTATGTGCGTTCCCTACATCCCATTGAGGTCTTATGCTCATCAACACCACCAACCTGGCGTCAACGCAACCCTCTTTCACGACATTGCGTACACTTGCGCAGTCAGTGTTTCGACTCTCCAGCTCAATTACGTCGAAAACCCGACGATTGGGCCGTCAGATCTGTGAAGACGACCACAGTTCTTGGATGAGCCAAACTTGGCATCGCATTTGCTTGGTACCATGTGCCACCAACCAGGAGTGTTCAACATGATGGACTTAGAAATGACATTTCAGCTCGCCCGAGACCTCATGGCAGCCGACTCTGTCGAGATGATCCAGCGCGAGACCATCAAGTTTATCGAATCACGCTTAGGCCAGCCTGCCGCTATCGCGGTTCGCGAGTCCGGTGGATACTATCGGGTGGTCGCTTCCGAAGACCTCGAAGCCGACTCAGTCACCGAGCGACTGCAGAGCTGTGTGAACGGTCTCCCGCGCTTCGAGTATCTTTCCAACAACCGCGGCGGGGTCGCGAACTTTCAGCCCGACTCGACCACCATTGTGTCTCAGACTGGCCCAGAGCCTGACCTCTTGATGATGAGCTTTACATTGCCTGGCTACCGCTCGAGCTTTCGCGAGATGGACTCGCTTGCCAGCCTCATCTCGGAAGCCATGAATAATTTCCGAAAATTCGACGAGCTCGAGCGCGCGTCGAATATCGATGCTCTCACTGGATTGCCAAATCGTCGGTCATTGATGGAGACCTTCGGCTCCGAGTGTGAGCGTGCCCGACGCTATGGCCAGCCACTGAGCGTACTCTTTATCGATATCGATAAGTTCAAGCCGATCAATGACCAATATGGCCACGCGGCAGGTGACGAAGCCCTAAAGCTTCTCGCTCGGACCATGCGCTCAACCATGCGTACCACAGATATGGTTGCAAGGCTTGCCGGTGATGAGTTCATCGCGCTCCTGCCTGGCTCGACGCGGGAAGAAGCTCAGATTGCGGCGTCTCGTCTGCGTGAGGCGATTGCCCAGACAACGCTTCTTCACCAAGGCGTGTCGATCAAGCTTCAGATCTCTGTTGGTATTACTGAGTACGAGATGAACGAGTCACCCGAAGATATCCTCGAGCGCGCCGACCATGCGATGTATGAAGACAAGCGTTCTCGCAAGATGACCCGCGATGTCGAAGAATCAAATGTCGTCGCACTTTCAGTGCCTCGAATCCTACCGGAGCTACGCCGCCATGCCGCGCGCTTTGACCAGCAGCTCAGCCACTAAGTCAGTCGACATAGCCAAGCTGACGTAGCGATTCCATATCTTGAAAGTCAGGCTTCACCGTCTTGGCATCGAGCTTCCCGGATTTCCAATCATTGAGAGCCTTCTTCAGCGCTTTACGCTCAGGAGCGGGTACCGATTTGCTGCCGAGGAACTCTTCACGTCCTTTTTTGAAGCGGTAATTGGGGAACATGCGTGAGTTCTTGTTATGGACAATCAGGGTATGCTCTGGACTGCGAACCGCGGTCAGAAGGCCGTAAAGGTGCTCACTGAACGCATGGCTACGGCCACCGGACTCGCCCGAAGCAACGGGGGTTAAGTCAAAGCCGCGCATCGCCTCAGGTGTGTCTAGCTTTGAGAGAGCCAAGATGGTTGGCGCGATATCAATCGTCGAGACGAGTGCCTCACTCTCAAGTGCACCGGGCTCCCACGGTAGATAGAAGAGAAGCGGTACATGAACCGTCGAATCGTAGAGCCCGCCATGATGGAAAAAGAGCTCGCGTTCACCGAGGTTCTCACCGTGGTCGGAGGTAAAGACCACACCGGTTGTCTCATCGAGCTTCAACCCTTTGAGCCCATCAAGGAGTAGCTCAAGGCCGCGGTCCACAAGCTCTACTTCGGTAATGTAGCGCGACTGCATCAGCTCGGTTGTCTTGTAACGCTCAAAGACTGATTTGTACCACGGATGCTTTCGCTGAAAGCTCGGTGCAGTGCGCTTGGCCGTCTTCATCGGATAGACTTTGGTCAGCGGTTTACGCTCCTCATCAAGGGCGGTTGACTCGTAGGGTGCGTGAGGGTCGACGATATGCAGCCACATGAAGAAAGGCTTGGTCTGGTCAGGGCGAGACTTCAACCAGCTCAGGGCACGCTCGACACTCGCTAGGGCATCGGGCTCCTGTTCCGGTGCAGGCGATACAGACGAAAAGCCTTGCCCTAAGCGAGAGACATGAGGGTCGAGATGCTTAAATGCAATGACTGCGTGGGTCTCGTAGCCCGCTTCTGCAAAGCTCTCGGCGAGCGTCTTATGCGATGCATCGATGCCGCTGCTGTTGTCGTAAACCCCGTGATCTTGCGAATAAAGCGACGTCATGATCGACGCATGCGACGGATTGGTGAGCATCGAGGTGCTGTAGCATCGGCGAAAATGCCAGCTTCGCTCGCGCATCTTCACCAAGGTCGGTGTGTATGCGGGCCCTCCATCGATCGACGCAACATCACCACGCATTGTATCGGCGGTGATCAAAATGAAATTTCGCTGGGGCGTCTCTACCTCAGCTACGACGGCTGGTTGGGGCGCAGCAAGTTGCTCCGCTTCAAGGGTCGAAGCGTCTTCGGAAGACTGACAAGCAAAGAGAAACGATGAGAAGAGAACCAGAAACGACGCGCGCCACTTAGCCATTACGCTTAGCCAACCACCGTAAAAGACGCCCAAGGTAGACGGCGCCGTAGACAACGACGGCGATACTTACACCAACAACGAGGGACTCTTCCGTAGGCATGACGTATTCCTTAGATATCGAAGCCGAACTTGAAGGAGTGGCTTGAGAGCATATCCTCGCTAGGCCCTAAAAGAACAAACGACGACTCCCAGAGCACCGCGAACGCGTAGAATTTCAATTTGGTGCCCACCAAGATCCGAGTAGAGCGGTTCTCATACCAAGGCATGCGTGGGAACGTGTAGAGTGATCCGGTTGAGCCACCGCGCTGATCTTTTGGGTCGTCCACTTCCCAAGGTGTCTCGTCAATAAGCCCCGACGTCGCATCGACGACCATCACACCGCCACCAACGTATGGGTTAAGTTGAACCACGCCGCCAATCCCGATCGGGAGCGACGCGAGGATATCCGCTTCAGCGGTCGTAAGCGTAAGCTCCGGAGTGCCGAAGAGTGTGCCGAACGCTAGCCGCGCACCGAGGGCAGGTACCCAGCGGTAGTAGCTCTCGTAAATCGCGGTCTTGATCTCAGCACCCAAGCTAAACATCGAGCTGTAGGCCAGATACGAACCAGTCACGCCTACCTCCACCGAATACGGGAGGCCTTTGCGGATATGCACGGTCGGCACGAACATCGCGCGCGGTAAACCACGGCCATCGGAGTTCACGCCTTGAAATACCGGCGAACCGGGCTGACCGGTCCACCAGTCTTCAGATTCGCTGATATCGGCGAAGGTCGAGACCATCGTAAACTCGAAGCCGCTCATGCCCAGGGTATCGGCCGGAGCCAGGACGCGCGGCGCAATCACTGTGCCCAGCTCGTTGACCAAATAGCGGAAGCGCTTGATGGCGGGATCTGAGAGACTGTCGCGGGTCTCAGGCCGTCCGAGGCCACGCAGCTGGATATCGTAAGGTGCTGCCACAACCGCCACACTGGAAAGCATAAGGACGGTGGCGGTTAAAGCCTTGAGAATTTGGGGATTTAGAAATTTTCGAGTGCTCATTTTCACGCTCATTCTATCAAGTCGTCCTAGGCGGACTATCACTACCCGGCCCTAATGTGTCAACCGATGCTCACGCTTTGCCGCCTCGGAGCACACTCTGCAAGTGGCTGAGGCCCTCAAGCTCATCTAAATCACCGGAAAGCTCATGTAAAATCTGACTTTCAGCCCCACCAGACTCCGCAATCAGCTCATCGACCAGAGCGCGGCTATGCGCGTCTCCGCGAGCCTCGTCACGCAGGGTCTCAAGCAGTGCGCGTCCCTCATCGGTGGTTGGTTCCATGACCTCGAGCATCTCGGCATCTACCAGAGATGCGCGGACACGGTTTAAGATCATACCTTCGATCTCATAACGCTCGCCTTCGAGCTGCGCGCGAAAATCCCGCGCCGCCTGAAGTTGCTCAGACTGAGCCGATGCAACGAGCACAAAGCCCAGGCCTTCGGAACGCAGTAGTTCTTCAATCGCGCCATAACGCTCGCGAAACCCGCCGTAGAGTCCCTGCATCAGCACGAGAAACTGCACAACCTGCTGCACGGTCTCAAGACCCGCCATTTTTCCAAGCGTCTTTGAGACCACAACCGAGCCCAGATCTAAGATCCGAGAAGACCACTTACCGGCAACTGCAGATGATTTGAGCAGCCACTGAATTGAGCCTTGATCGAGAAAGTCGAGCATCTTGCGCGGCGCATGTAAAAACTCAATGGCGTTTTGAGACGGTGGCGTATCAACGATAATCAGGTCAAAGCGTCCCGAAGCATACACCTCGTAGAGTTTTTCGACTGCCGCGTACTCAAGAGCTCCCGAAAGTGCTGATGAGAATTGCTGGTAAAAGTCGTTGGCCAAGATCTGGTCGGCGGTCTCTTTATCCGGTGCGGTGCGCCGCATGACATCGTCAAAGGTCGACTTCACATCGAGCATCGACACCGTAAGCGAGCCTTTGAGTTCGACACCGTGCTCCGCAAACACCTCAGGCGCAATCACATGCTCGGTGTTGCCCGTATCGGAAATTCCAAGTGCGTCCGCCAAGCGACGCGCAGGATCGATGGTCATCACGAGCGTATTGAGTCCATCTGCTGCAGCCGCAATCGCGAGCGATGCAGAGACGGTGGTCTTGCCCACGCCGCCGGTTCCGACGCAGATCAAAACATCGCGGTTTTCCCAGAGGCTCACGCGGCACCTCCCGCCTCAGCCTTAAGCGCCGCATCAAAGAGCGGGCCCCAGGCCTCGAGGTCTTCCAGAGTCAGGCGATGGTAGAGCTTTGGACAGATCACACGTGGCTCATGCGAAGCCCGCGGCCAGCGTGCCCAGTGGGCCTGACCTTGCTCCGCAAGACGCGCGCGGCGTTCGAGCGCTTGCTCTAAAGCAGTGCGTACCTTCGGTTTATCCTCGGTCCACCCCGCGACGAGCGCATCGCTTCCTTCGGGAAGCGGAGAGGAGAACTGATTGAGAATCGGAAAGCCAAGCTTGACGCGGAGGTCGTTACGCGCCGCTTCTTCAAGCACCAGAGCCTCATTGACCGGCATCTCTTCGGGCAGCGCGACGACATGCATCCGAGTGGTTGGAGCCCGGAGGAGCTCGAGGATCAAGGTAGCGTTTTCGCGCATCGGACCAGCCGGTACGACGCGCTCGATCGCGGCAGGCGTACGAAACATCGAGAGTGCGTGCCCAGTCGCCGGCGCATCGACGATGACACAATCAAAGCGAGGACGGCCATCAACCATCTCAGTCGTGTGATACCAGAGCTTGCCGAGCATCACCATCTCGCCGAGCGAGGGGATAAAATCGACGAAGTGGCGGACGACCTTGTTTTCGAAGACTGCGTTGTAGATGGCCTCAAATTTGATGGTCAAAAGGGCGTACTCTTTGATGCCATCAGGCACATTCATGTCGACAACATGAATATTTTCGAGGACTTCACGCATTTCTGAGCCGACCGGCTTTGCACCTAAGAGCTTGGTGATGCGGCTGCCGGCATTGAACTCGGCCACCAAGACCCGGCGTCCGCGCCGCGCTTCCGCGAGCGCCAGCGACGTGGCGGTCACAGTCTTACCGACCCCGCCTTTGCCTGTCACAATCCGAAATGTTGGTAGCACTTCTGCCAACGTCTGCCCTCTCGCGTCGTTAGGTTGCACAAACCACGTTAGGGCCTCTGATGTCGAGAAGAAAGACGCAAGTAGGCCCAACGGGCCGGGGTGTGGGGCAGCCCGCTGAGCCTGGGTGTGCGCTCTGTGAGTTCTATGGGACGCGAGCTCTTAGGTTGCGCAGTTACGGTAGACCCCAACCACGTGACCGATAATCGAGACTTCTTTGAAGTCTTCCTTGGCGACGTAGATGGGCTCCATCGTGGAGTTAGCGGGCTGGAGACGGATGCGGTCGCCCTCGGGGTAGAAGCGCTTTACGGTGGCTTCGTTCTCGATGAGGACAACGACAATCTCGCCCGGCTCAGCGTGCGGTTTTTTGGAGACGAAGATGTAATCGCCGTCGAAGATGCCGTCTTCGATCATAGAATCGCCGACGACCTTCAGGGCAAAGACCTTGTGCGAGGGGTTCCCTCCGAGAAAGAACGAATCAATCACCACGGTGGCTTCGGCGTTTTCTTCCGCCAAGATGGGCTCACCGGCTGCGACGCGACCCAAGACTGGGATCTCGACGCCTTGGCTGTTGCCAGGCACCATGAGCCGGACCGCCGCAGAGGGCTTGCCCGATTTCTTGGCGTGGGGAGATGGACGTGGCCCGCGCTTCTTGCTGGCCTCCGAGGTAGGTGCGAGGGTGCGGGACTTTTGGTCACGCTGCTGCAAATACCCTTTACGTTTCAGTGCTTTGAGGTGATCGGCCACGCCATTGGTCGACTTAAGACCGAGGTGCTCGCCTATCTCACGGATGGTTGGCGGATAGCCCCACTCTTCGATACGGGCCTCGATAAACTCATAGACCTGACGCTGACGGTCGGTAAGCTCTGGTAACGCTTCAGTCATGATCTCCCCCTCCTTCGACAACCTGGTGTTTAGTCCTCTCGCGCAAGAGCACTGAACAAAGGTTTACCTGAACAGAGGAGCAGGGTCAAATAAACGGTCGGGGGGATTTTCGAAAAAAGTACGTGGGCATCATCCGTCGTGAAAACGCATCAAGTCTGATTATGGGCTGCAAACCCTATTGTTGTCGTAATCAGTATGGTCGGCACTGCTGTTGGTACCTTTTATAACGTCACCATCGAAACAGAAATCCGAGTTGTTGTTGCTCTCGGTGATATCGCCTTCGACGGTCACGGTGTTTTGGAACTGAATTCGGTTGAGGACTGGATTATCGGATACGTAGATGTTGCCTCCAACCGAGACGAGCTTCGAAAACTGAACCCGTGTTAAGTCACTGTTGTAGCGAATCTCGGGTGTGCTGGGCGCAATCGCGGGATAGATCTTCTTTTGCACCGCAATGTCCCCACTGATGTATTCAAGTTCGGTGAACGTCGCTATATCTAGGTCGTCTTGATTGACGCGGCTGGAACTGTAAATCTCATTTCCGGAAAAGCAACTCTCAACTTCATAATCGTACATCGGCTGAATCGTAACATTCCCCTCAACGCGCCCCAATGTGGAAAGTGTCAAGTCGTTCACCGTATAACTGGTCATCGAACCACCAAAGCCAATCGAGCATTGGTACTCTTTTAATTGGAACTGAACATCGCCTTGAACCACCCAGCAGTCGTCTA
>JAYYQC010000481.1:0-8271 GCA_036128675.1 Myxococcota bacterium
AAGTATGAGAGTCATCTGGGAGAAGGCACAACCGTCACCGTGTCATTCCCTATCGCTTAGCTCGTTGCCCATTTTCTGCAAGAGCACAGCATTGTAGACCGCATGAAATATCGATGCAGGCCATAGGGTACCCGTTGCAAGTGTCACTTCAGCTAACACCCAACCTATCCCGCCTGCGTAAAGTGGCCAAAACCACATCGAACGCTTCCAACCAATGTGCAGGAGCCCGAAGAGTATGGAGGACCACAGTGGTCCTAGGAGGTGGAGTGCTACCCCTCGAAATGCGAATTCCTCAGCAAAGCCACTCAAAATACCTGCGGTTGCATTCCAACGCCAATCACGTGGAGGCAACGCCTGGCTTAACTCCACATAAAGATTTTCCATAAAAGCGATCTGCTTGGATAGCAGCAGCATCAAATACGCCGCTAAAAGCGCGACGATGACGCCCAGCCCGCAATCGCGTCCCTCGGGAACTCGTAACCAGCTTGGCCACGCCTCAAAGACCCCAAATACATATCCGACCAAGTAAGCGATGAGAGCCATGCCTCCATAAAAGCCGAACAACATACGATAATGCACCGATTCGCCTCTCCAATTAAGCGTTGAACCCTTTGGGCACGTTGCCATGAACCCTTGCTTCGCGCTAGCTACTGCGAAAACAAGGAGGAAGCATGAGAGGCACCCACATTGTACTAGAGGGCATCGATGGCGCAGGTACCACTACACAGCGTGGATGTCTGGCCGAAGCACTCGTCAAACGTGGGTACGATGTACATCAGACCGCAGAACCCTCATCCCTTCCCGTCGGTAGACTCATCCGCCAAGCGCTACAAAAAGAGATCGCATGGCAGCCAACTCAGATGGCACTGGCCTTCGCTTTGGATAGATTGGATCATGTCCAGCAGGAAATCGAACCAGCGATGGCCGAGGGTAAGATCGTTTTATCTGACCGCTACGTGATTTCGAGCCTCGTCTATCAATCTCTTGAGCTTCCGATCGATTGGGTTCGTTCCCTCAATCAGCATGCCCCGGAACCCGACCTAACACTCTTAGTCGACCTTGAAGTATCCGAAGCAGAGGCTCGTCGCTCAAAGCGCGGTGGCCCGGAGGAAATTTTCGATGCAAACGAAACGCAGTTACGTCTGCGCGACGCATACCTCAATTGCGCTAAAGATTATCCCAATACAAAGATTATCTCTGGCAATGGTACTATTGAGGATGTCACTCTGAGACTCCTCGCAGCTATCGACCTTCACTTTTCGTCGTAAAAAATAAGAAAAGCCGCCTAAAGGAGCGTGTGCTTCTCTAGGCGGCTTCATGCTCTTAATGGGTGTTTCAGCGGTTTTCTTCAAACTCCGCATCAACGATATTTGGGTCAGCTGCAGGCTCTTGCGCACCAGCCTCAGGACCTGCACCAGGTGCCCCTGCCGCTCCATCTTGCTGGTACATCTTTTCAGCCAATTTGTGGCTTGCTTGACTCAAGGCCTCAACCGCTGCCTTCATAGCCGCCAGGTCTTCGCTTGCAATCGCGTCCTTGGTCTCTTGAAGCTTAGCTTCAATCTCACCGCGAACGTCAGCTTCAAGCTTATCGCCGTGCTCACTCAAGCTCTTCTCAACCTGGTAACAGAGACTGTCGGCTTGATTCTTAACCTCTACACTCTCACGCTTCTCTTTGTCCTCGGCCTCGTTCGCTTTGGCTTCATTCACCATGCGCTCGATATCCGATTCCGAGATACCAGTTCCTGCTTCGATGCGAATCTTGTGCTCGTTGTTTGACGCTTTGTCTTTCGCCGTAACGTGAACAATGCCGTTCGCATCGATATCAAAGGTAACCTCGATTTGAGGTACACCGCGAGGTGCCGGTGGAAGATCCGATAGATGAAAACGCCCGAGGGTACGGTTCTGCCCAGCCATTGGACGCTCACCTTGAAGAACGTGAACCTCAACCGATGGTTGGTTATCCGCCGCTGTTGAGAAGATTTCACTCTTCTTGGTCGGGATTGTAGTGTTCCGCGTAATGAGCGGTGTCATGACACCACCCAAGGTTTCGATACCAAGCGAGAGCGGAGTAACATCGAGGAGGAGAAGATCCTTGACGTCTCCAGAGAGAACACCAGCCTGAACGGCTGCGCCTACCGCGACAACCTCATCTGGGTTAACGCTTCGGTTAGGCTCTTTTCCGAAGAACTTCTTCACTGTCTCGTTTACGAGAGGTACCCGTGTCGAGCCTCCGACAAGAAGGATTTCGTCGACCTCTGATGGCGACTTACCCGCGTCTTTAAGCGCCTGCCGGCACGGCTCAATCGTTCGGTCGATGAGATCGCCAATCAGGCTCTCGAACTTCGACCGTGAGAGACGGATATTCATGTGCTTCGGCCCAGAAGCATCGGCAGTCAAGAACGGTAGGTTTACATCGGTCTCGGGGACCGAGCTCAGCTCGATCTTCGCCTTCTCTGCAGCCTCTTTGAGACGCTGGAGAACCATCTTGTCACCAGATACGTCGATGCCTTGGTCTTTCTTGAACTCCTCAGTCAGATAATCGATGAGAACCTGGTCGAGGTCATCACCGCCGAGAAGGGTATCGCCGTTCGTTGAAAGTACTTCGACGACATTCTCACCGACCTCGAGGATCGAAATATCGAACGTACCGCCGCCGAAATCGTAAACCGCGATAATTTGGTCGGTTTTCTTGTCCAAACCATACGCGAGCGCAGCTGCGGTCGGCTCATTGACGATGCGCTTTACTTCCAATCCGGCGATACGACCGGCATCCTTGGTGGCTTGTCGCTGCGCGTCGTTGAAGTATGCAGGGACAGTAATCACCGCCTCTTTGACATCTTCACCAAGGTAATTTTCAGCTGCTCGAACCAATTTCTGTAATACTTTCGCGCTGATTTCCGCCGGGGCGTACTCACGCGAGTCAACCTTGATAAAAGCGACATCGTTTTTTCCAGATACCACCTCGTATGGAACGCGACCTACTTCATCGCGAACTTCGGTGTATCGGCGACCAATAAAGCGTTTTGCCGAGAAAATGGTCTTTTCCGGGTTGGTGACTGCCTGACGCCGAGCAACTTGCCCCACCATCAGTTCTTCACCTTTTCCGAAAGCAACCACAGATGGCGTCGTTCGAGCGCCCTCTTCATTTGTGATCACTTTGGGCTCTGAACCCTCCATTACTGCGACAACGCTATTGGTCGTGCCTAAATCGATTCCTATTACTTTACCCATGCTCATGCTCTCCTTGACCAGATTCCTTCATAATTACGGTCATCTAGCTTCTACGTCGGTAGGTACCGCTGGGCTAATATGGGGGAGGGCCAAAGTGTGTCAAGCCCAGAACCAAGCTCCACCCTTCTCATTGTATTTCATCGCTATTTTTCCTAAGAGACGTCCACCAACGAACACATTGGAGAAGGAATACGCATGTCCGCGCTTGGATTGATCGCAAAACTCACTACCGCCGCCCTCATCGCCCAAAGCGAAATGCCTGCGCCACCTCCAGCGCCGCCAACCTCGCCAGATGCTCAAGAGACCGAAACGACAGTCGCTGAGCCAGCAAAAGCTCCCGCTGCCTGGCAAAACAATCAATGGGTTCTCCTAAAGCCCGAGCTCAACCTCTTTGAGTTGGACGGGTATTTTCGTCTTCGCCCCAGAATGCTTCGCAATTTGAATTTCGGGTTGGGCGAGTCCATTGCATACGACTCATTGCCACCTGACCTACAACGATACACAGCAACCGATGGCGGCGATGCAGATGTTTCATCCACCGATATTCGATTACGACTTGAGCCAACCATTCATGTCTCACGGAATGTCGAGGTGGTCGCGACGTTTGATGTTTTCGATAATTACTCGCTAGGTTCATCGGCCGCGACAAACAACGGTAATATCATTCTCGACGATGGGACCGTTGAATCCCAAGACGCCATCCACGTGAAGCGCGCTTATGCAAGCCTACGTGCATTGAATGAGCAACTTGAAGTTACTCTCGGCCGCGTCCCCAACCACTTTGGATTAGGGATGCTCTTCAACTCAGGCGACTGCCTGAGCTGTGACTATGGACATACCGCTGACCGACTTTCATTCGGTCTCAATATGCTCGACCATCTCTTTGTTGCGAGCTACGACTGGGTGGCATCAGGACCCACGCTCTCCAACGATTATCCAGGACGTCTTGGTTTTGATGCATTCCCGTGGGACGACGTAGACCAATGGAGCATTAAAGCTCTGAGAATGGATTCTGAGGAGCTGATCGAAGACCACGTCGCCCAAGGGAAATCTGTCTTTAATTATGGTGGTTGGTTCATTTATCGAACCCAGGCTCGCGGCACCGCCGAGAGTGGTTCATTTGATAACGCAGATGCCGACGTTCTCGCCGAAGAAGTCGCTACCGGTTCAACCGCACAAGAACGACGAGATGGACGTCTCTACGTCGTGGACGCTTTCGCAAAATACTACAGTGGGCTACTTACGGTTGGCGTTGAAGGTGCTTTTATTGGCGGCAGTTTCTCCGACACTGTCGGTGGTATTGATGCGCCTGATACCACTGGCATCCAACAATTCGGACTCGCAGCGGAGATCAACTACGGCCTAGAGTCTCGAGAGCGCGGAGCTCAACTCAACCTTAAAGTTGGTGGTGCAAGTGGCGACTCTTGGCCAGGCATGGGAACTTTCGCGGACTCAGAAGAACAGCGGGGCCTTCAGCAAAGCACTCAAACATGGGATGATTCCATCGACAACTTTCAATTTTCCCCAGATTACCATCTTGATCTCTTGCTCTTCCGGCGAATACTCGGGCGAGTCTCAGATGCATGGTACGTTCGCCCGTCCATGACGTATCTTTTTGACAACGACTTCGAGATCGGTGTTGCGAGCATCTACTCTCAAAGTTTCTTCAATCGCTCTACCCCACGCTGTTGGGCGGCAAACGGCGAGTCCTCATGCAGCAGCGACCGTCCAGGTAATAAGGGACTCGGCCTCGAGTTCGATGGTCAAATCGCTTACCAAGCCAAAAAGCGTGGCGTCGATGGCGGTATTCGCCTTGAGCTAAACGGCGGTGTCCTGCTTCCCCTCGGAGGCTTTGACATGAGTACGGTAGCGGAAACCTACGAGACTTCCATCGCTTGGACGCTAGAAGCGCAGATTGGGCTCTTATTCTAAGAGGTATCGAGAGGAGGTCAGTATGGACCACTTTCAACTTAAAGACGGTTCCCTCCACTGCGAAGATATATCACTCGAACGCGTCGCCGCAGAGGTAGGCACTCCAACCTACGTTTATTCAGGTGCGACGCTTCGACGCCATGTGAAAGTCCTCAAGGATGCCTTTGAAGGTATCCCACATCACATATGTTACGCCGTAAAGGCCAATGGGAACTTGGCACTTCTTCAGATCCTCCGGGATGCAGGCTGCGAATTTGATGCCGTGTCAGTTGGGGAACTCAAGCGCGTTCAGCAAATTGGTGTCCCAGGCGACGACATGATCTTTAGCGGCGTCGGTAAACGCGATGACGAAATCGAAGCCGCACTCAGGGCGTCTGTGAAGTACATCTGCGTAGAATCCGAAGAAGAATTGATGGCGATCGCGTCGATCGCTGCGAAGCTTGACCTCGTTGCTCCGGTTTCACTCCGCGTCAATCCCGATGTAGACCCCAAGACCCATCCCTATATTGCAACCGGCCTTGAGAAGAATAAGTTCGGGGTACCTTTTCAAGAAGCACCTCAACTCTATCAAACTGCAATAGAGCACGCGCATCTAAATCCGGTGGGTGTAACTTGCCACATCGGATCGCAGGTGACGACTTTAAGCCCGTTCATCGATGCCGCGAAGCGCATGGCTGCGCTCGCTCAGTCGCTCACCGAATCCGGCGCTCAGTTGCGTTATCTCGGTATGGGTGGCGGCCTTGGTATTCCGTATAAAGGGGAAACCCCACCGGCCCCCAAAGAATATGGCGAGGCACTCGCAGAAATATTGAAGCCTCTTGGAATGGAACTGGTCCTTGAGCCGGGTCGAGTCATCGTAGGCAACGCTGGGGTTCTGCTCACTCAAGTCGTGCGCCGCAAGCAAGGAGCCAGTCGGCACTTTACTCTCGTAGATGCGGGAATGAACGACCTCATCCGTCCGGCTTTATACCAAGCGGACCACGAAATTGTACCGGTACATCCTGAGAGGCTCGAAGCGGGCGCTACATGCCTCGTCGGTCCAGTTTGCGAGAGCTCAGATACGTTCTCAGAAAACTGGACGCAAGGCATTCCTATGGTGGGGAGCTTGCTAGCCATCCGCAGTGCTGGAGCTTATGGCGCTGTCATGGCGACAACCTACAATGGCCGGCCGCGACCGGCTGAGGTCATCTGCGTTGATGGCCAGATGCATATAGCTAGAGAACGCGACTCGATTGAATCAACTTGGATGGGAGAAGCTCTCCTTCCACCTCGCTCCTAGAGGAGACCTCCATGACTCTTTCACTCAAAGGAACCGCAACTGCGCTGGTCACCCCATTTAATCAAGATGGCTCAGTGGACCTTGATGCATTTGAGGCACTTGTACATTGGCAAATCGAGAACGGCATCGATGTTCTTGTACCCTGTGGAACGACTGGAGAATCTGCGACAGTCAGCAACGATGAACGTAAATCACTCATCGAAACCGCTGTTAAGGCATCAAATGGACGAGCACCGGTCATTGCTGGTACCGGGGGGAACGACACGCAAAAGGCTGCAGCCCTCCAAATTATCGCCAAGGATGCTGGAGCAGATGCGACTCTTGTCGTTACTCCATTCTACAATAAGCCGAACCAGAGCGGACTTCGCGCTCATTACCAAGCGGTTGCTGGAGCAGCCGATATCCCGGTTGTACTCTACAATGTACCAGGTAGAACCGGCTGCGATATGTCCCCTGCGACAATCAACCAGCTAGCGACCATTCCAGGAGTGATTGGGGTCAAAGAGGCGACTGCTGATCTCGACCGAATTGTTCCGATCATGCGTGGTACGCCAAAAGAGTTCATCCTTCTCTCAGGTGATGACTTCACCGCCCTACCCTTCGTTCTTCTTGGTGGTGATGGCGTCATAAGCGTCACCAGTAACTTCGCACCCAAAATGATGAGCGACATGATTGCCAGCGGAGCATCAGGTGACCTGACGAAGGCACGCGAGCTACACCACGCTCTTCATCCGCTCTTTCACGCGATGTTTTTAGAGTCGAATCCTGTGCCCGTGAAAACCGCGATGGCTTGGCGAAAAATGATGACGGCACAATTCAGAGCGCCACTTGGGCCCATGGGTGAAGTCGCCAAAGACGCATTTCTAAAAATCCTCGCAAGCCACCCCTGGGCTTAACATCCAACTATCAACACAAAGGGGAGCCTCTGGCTCCCCTTTTTAGTTTTTGAAGTCCCCGCTCTTACTTTAAGGCATCAAGCTTGTCTTCAATTCGGTCAAGGGATTCAAGCTCTTCTCCCATAGGGAACCCGAGGATCAAACCAACCATCATGAAGTCGGGGGTATCCAAGGCATCCCCTTCCACAAAGGTCTTTAGAGAGTGCTGGTACTCGAAGGTCGGGCCAAAGTGCAACGTTCGTCCTTTAATGAGAAGACTGAAACTCGCACCTGCATAAATACTTTCACCAGCAATACCAGTGAAAGTATCATCCCCCGAATCGGTTAAAGAAACTTTGCTGTACTGGATGTAGGGAGAGACGGTCATGGTCAGCTTCTTCGCAACATCGTAGCTAAGCCAAAGAGGGGCCGTTACGCTAAAGCCTTCAAACGGACCGAAAGCTCGGCCGCCTATTTGAAGCCCAGCCGACGTTTGAAATGCGTCAGCATCAATAAATCGATACTTACCATTCATCTCAAAATACATCGAACCGAGAGCTGCACGTCCACCGATGGTAAGGTCGTCAGTAATCCCCACGCCGAACGCTACTTCAGGAATCAGATTAGGCAACCAAGCCTCAGACTCAGCATTCGCTTCTGTAACTTGCTCGCCGTTTTCGTCAAACTCAGCTTCTTGAGCCGGCGCAGTCCAACGCGTCGCATTCCAAGCCAGTGACACATCGGTTTGATCTTCTTTGAGAGTTCTTGCTTCGCCGTATACACCAAGCGGAAGACAAGCGGTGGAGCTCAAAGCCAATACTAAAACTGTCGCGACTGTTCTTAAATTCATCTTACCATCCTCATGATTACGGGTACGCCATATCTGGAAATGCGCCAGTAAAGCATCACTCCTAGAAATGCGTGTACCGAAACTTCTCGACTGTGAGTCATATC
>JAYYQC010000482.1:0-8866 GCA_036128675.1 Myxococcota bacterium
TCTCACCGGCATGACATCATGGCTACTTCGCTTTGTCGAAATGGCGAAGCTGGAGACCGGTAAGGCATCACTGCGGGAGATCTGGCCAACCCTTCAGGTCATTGGGCATGGTGGTGTACCGGCCCATATTTATGCCGATACCCTCAATGCAGAGTTCGGAGAGCATAGTCCGCCTTTTATCTTGGCGGAGAGCTATGCAGCATCGGAAGGCTACATTGCATTTGGTGATGCACTTCTTGATGGAGCTTTGAGGTTATCGTGTCATAATGGGATCTTCTACGAGTTTATCCCCCGTGAGGCTTATGGTCAGCCCAACCCGCCCCGACTCGGTGTACATGAAGTCGTGGAAGGACAGGAGTATGCAATCGCCCTAACCACGCCCTCAGGGCTTTGGTCGCATATCATTGGAGATGTGGTGAAATTTACGCACGCCAAGCATAAGACCTTGGAGGTAGTGGGGCGACTCACTGCCAGCATTGAAGTCTGGAATGAACATCTGACCGAGTCTGACCTTGACCTCGCCGTTCGCGCCTTGAGCCGAGAACATGGCCTGACCTTTTTGAATTACCATCTTGGACCGAGGCCATACGACGATGCCTCCGGACGGGGCTCTTATAGATTTATCTTTGCGCTCGAGGATGGTTCGACGATGGGTGCCACCGAGATCGGTGAGCGCATCGACCGGAAGCTTGCCGACCTGAATCACTACTACAAGAAAATCCGCTTGGATGGGGGACTGCTCGATGCTCCAGAAGTGTACAGGGTAGAACCGCAGTTCTTCGAGGCTTGGCTTGCTGAACGTCCTGGTGGAACATTGCAGCGCAAAGTTCCCCGGGTCGAAGGAACTGGCAAAGTCGCAGCCGAGCTGGTCGACCGATTGAAGGCCCGAGTGACGGGATCTGCTTAAAATAATGACGCAACGCGTGAATTTAGCTGCCGATAACCATCCTTAGGTAGACGAAAAGTGGGGCTCTGCGTAGGATGAGAAGGTAAACGCGCGGAACGGCCACTTTCATCGATGTTTGGAGCCGATTGAATGAGACGAGAACAAAACGGGGCGACCCAGCCTTTCAAGACCCAGCCGGTGTTCAACAATTGGAATGTCGTCAACGAAGGTTGGTATCTCCTCGGTAAGTCGAGCGAAGTGAAGGTCGGAAAAATTGTGCCCTACGAGCTCTGCGGTCAGCGGGTCGTGGTCTTTCGGGGTGAGGATGGTGGATTGCGTGGCCTTGATGCTTTCTGCCCGCATATGGGCACCGACCTTGCGATTGGAAAAGTCATCGGCAACGATATCCGTTGCTTCTTCCACCACTGGACCTTCAATGGCGATGGTGAGTGTACGGATATTCCATGTGGTGCAGCGGTCCCAAAGAAGGCCAAGCTTCAGGGCTACGATGTGCGTGAGCGCTATGGCTTAATTTGGATTTGGCCCGGGGCGGAAGCCGCACACGGCGTCCCGGCCTACCCAGAGCTGGAGAACGAAGAGGTCTATGCCATTTGCGGACGCTCTTATGTCCGCAACTGCCATCCAACGGTGAATATGATCAACGGTTTAGATGCACAGCATCTGAAGACCGTCCACAATATCAGCATCGACATGGAGCTACAGACCGAAGAAGCCTCGGATGGCCGTATCATCGATTTCCAGATGACCGGTCCGTTGCCGAGTGAGAACGCTGCGCACCGCATGATGAGCAAAGTCATGGGCGGCAACTACGCCTACAGTATGCGTTATGTCGATGCCACCGTTGGCCTTTTACGAACAATGGAAAAGGTGAAGTGGTTCGGAAAAGTCGATGCAGAGCCGACCCGAATGATTTTCGCCTATACGCCCCTGAGCAAAGGTCAGACCCGCGTCCAGCCGATTTTCATCGCACGAAAGCCGAAGTCTCTCTTAGGACGGTTGAAGTCTTATAGTTTACTCTTGGCGATGGCATTTGGATTCCTGTGGCTGCGCGACGAGGACGGGAAGGTCTACGATAATATCCGATTCCAGCCCAATGCCCTTCTCAAAATCGACCAAGGCGTGGCGCGCTTTGTTCAGTATGTGAACCGTCTCAAGCTCTCGTCGTGGTCGACAACCCATCAGTATGGCAGTGCGGGGCGCGGCCTGATTGCACTCCCGTCAAAAAATGATTCGGCACCGCCATCGAACCAAGAGGCCCAAGAAGATGTCGGCTGAGGACTCGCCTTTTGTGCGAGACCGAGACGGCAACCTTGTTCTGAATCCTTGGGATAGCTTTGTGCTGGGCCATACCAATCCGGTGAATATCGCCGGGCACTTTGTGAGCTTCCTGATGTTCTGGGGCTGTCCTGCAATGGCGCTGATTACCTGGAATCCCTGGTGGCTTCTCGCGTGGTGCACATCGGGCTTCATCGGGATTTTCAGCCACTACATCAGTGGAGAAGGCGACGTGAAGTATTTCTACGAGAATACCTCGCCCTTTGTATCGCTCTATGTCTCAGTGATGTTTTATAAAATTGCCTGCCGGACCTATGCGTCGGATATCAGCGATGCACGTGGGCGCCTGGCGCAATTGGAAGCACTCAACCCACCCGAGCCCGTTCGATAAAAGAACCTTTCTCTATGGGTAGGGGGTGCGGTGTTCGCACTGCTTTCGTACCTACGCTATGCTCGGTCCATGCATGGCCTCCTCGCACGCTACGCCCATTGGCGCTACCGACGTGAACGCGCGCTCGACTGGCGAATATCTCAAGCTGCGACGCTGCAGCGGTGTTTGAAGCAGAGTACCCAAACGACCTTTGGGTTAGACCACGGACTCTCTGCGGCAATGTCGGTGATGGACTATCAGTCGAAGGTACCACTTCGCACCTTTGAAGCCCTCTACGAAGACTACGCCCGCGGTGTTCATCCGAACTATCAAGGGGTACTCACTGGCAACCGCCTTCGGTTCATTACGACCTCAAGCGGGACCACCTCGGGTTTACTCAAAGAGTTTCCGGTGACCTGGGAGGGGATTCAGGGCTCGCGTAAAGCGGCGGCTCACCAGGCGTTTGCAAGCATCGCGAAGCTCGGTCATATGCGCCCCTTTCAGCGGGCCTATCTTAGCATTGCGGACCTCGCGCCACTGGAGGATGTGGGCGGAGGACTCAAGCGAGGTGCCATTACCCGAATCTTGACTGAGACGACACCGGGTTTCGTGAAGCGTCGGGCAGTGCTGCCTCAAACGACCTCAAGCGACGCATACGAGGTCTTGGATGCGATGGTGGATGCTGCATTGCGTGCAGACCTTGGTATGCTCACCGGGATGACCCACTGGCTTCTCGAGTTCGTCGAGCGCGCCAAGGTCAAGTCGGGTAAGTCGTCAATGCGGGCCATCTGGCCCAATCTCCAGGTGATCTGCCATGGCGGGATGCCCGCTGCGGTCTATGAAGGGGCTCTGACCGAGGCCTTTGATGGCGGCGATAAC
Organism: Myxococcota bacterium; assembly: GCA_036128675.1. Taxonomy (GTDB): domain Bacteria; phylum Myxococcota; class XYA12-FULL-58-9; order XYA12-FULL-58-9; family JABJBS01; genus JAYYQC01. The sequence continues at coordinate 3,432 of JAYYQC010000482.1, forward strand.
CCCTTTGTCCTCGCAGAGAGCTACGGTGCTTCTGAAGGCGTATTGGCACTTGGGGATCCACTATTGGATGGTGCACTCAGGCTCTGTTCTCAAAATGGTATTTTTTATGAGTTCGTTCCGGTATCGTCTTTTGGGCAGCCAGATGCGCCACGGCTTGGTGTGCATGAAATCGAAGCGGGTATTCCTTATGCGATCGTCGTTACAACACCCTCCGGTCTCTGGTCGCATGTGGTAGGGGATGTGGTGGAGTTTCTCGACGCCGAGCTGAAGACCCTGGTTGTGAAGGGCCGTCTCTCGGGGAGTATCGAGCTCTGGAACGAACATATGACCGAGTCCGACGTCGACCTCGCTTTTAGCGCGCTGAAGGAACAACGCGGTTTCGAGACCCGGTTTTATCACGTGGGGGCGATGCAGTACCCCGACGCGATGCCGAGAGGTCGCTATGTGTTCTTCGTTGAGCCTGAAAGTGATGCAGGGGCGGACGCCTCAATGCTGATAAATCTCTTGGATGCCGAGTTGTGCCGTATCAACAAAGTTTACGCGCGGCTTCGAGCTGAGAATGGCACCCTCGATGAGCCGGCGCTGCATCTCGTGCCGAAGGGGTTCTTCGATGCGTGGTTGGATGCGCGTCCGGGGGGAAGCCTCCAGCGCAAAGTGCCGCGTGTAGATGGCACTGGGCGCGTCTTGAATGAACTCTTGGCGCGACTCCGGGCTTAGATACCCCGCGCTTTAAGGTGGCGCTGAAGCCAGGTGAGTGCGACACCGGACACAATCCAGCGAGCGACGACCCAGGCGACAATGACACCATACCAGCCGAGTAAGGGACGTAAGACCAACGCCAAAGGCAACATCAGGAGGAAGAACTGCGAGGCCAAGAGGATCAGCGGCGGCATCGATGTACCAGTATTGTTGAAATGGGGGCTCGATACCATCCGTGCCCCCTCTGGTAGAAACGAGAGCGGTAACAACATGAGCATCAGTGCCAGGGCATCGGTGACTTCAATCGATGCATGCAGCCTCGGCCAGATGAGCGGGCCCGCAAGCCACATGAGGGCTGAAACCAGCGTCGTGTAAAGAAGGACAACCTTCAGCGCCCAGAGTAGACCGGCGCGAATGCGCTGATGAAGCTGAGCGCCGACATTCTGCCCGACAAAAGGTCCCAAGGAGAGGTTCAGAGATGCACATCCAAGGAGGCCGAGGCTCTCGATTTGGATGGCTAAGCCAAACGCCGCAACGATGCTGGTGCCGGCATCTGAGAGAAGCTTGAGGATGACAGACTGTCCCAGGGGAACCATACACTGTACCCCAGTAGCGGGGGTTCCAAGTCGCAGCATCTCTTTGAGATTGGTTCGCCCGCCTTCAAAGGAGCCAGCTTGTAGCGTCAAAAGCCGGTATTTCCAGACGAAGAGTCCATAGCACCATGCTCCCGCCAATACCTTGGTCGCAAGCGTTGCGTAGGCAGCACCTTCGAATCCATAGGCGGGGACCCATCCATCGATTCCGAAAATGAGAATCGGATCAAGGCCGATATTGAGGAGGGCGGCAATCACCATCACAATCGCTGGCGTTTGTGGGTCCCCAATCGTACGGGCCAAGCCGCCACCAACCAACGCGACGATAAGAGGCGGCGTACCGAGGAGCCAGAGGTTAATGTAGAGGGTGACCAGCGGTGCCACCTCCGGTGAGGCACCCATCCAATGGGGGTAGGGCGTCGCCATCAGGGCCATCGCAGCCGAGAGGATAATCGAGAGCGCAGTCGCGAAACTTAGGAGCTGCGTTGCGACTTTACGCGTTCTTACCGCGTCACCTTGGCCGACCACCGGTGCCAATACCGCCTCGGCACCTACGCTTAGCCCGACGCCGATGGCACTGGAGCCGATGAGGATGGGAAACGCATAGGTGAGGGCTGCGAGAGGAACTTCGCCCAACATGCCCACAAAAATCGCATCTGCGACACCAAAGCCGACCAGCGCCAACATGCCGACGCTTGTCAACAACGCCATGACCCCGAGGGTCTTGGGGATGGAATCTTTTGTAAGCTCGAGCAAGCAGGGTTCCTTCGGTCGTTTAGAAGCATCATAGGCGAGAGTCTCGGTCGACCCAACCTGGGGCGCGCTCGGAAGGCACTATGGCGTGACATTCTAGCCGCGAGTCCCTAGAGTGCGCCCATGACCAATCCATTGCTTAAGCCACTTTCCTTTCCCTGCGGCCACACGTCGCCCAACCGGGTCTGGGTCGCACCAATGACCAATATGCAGAGCCATCCCGATGGCACGCTCTCGGACGACGAGCTCCATTGGCTTGAGGCACGCGCCACCGGTGGTTTTGGGGTGATTGAGTCTTGTGCCACCCATGTCTCGTTCGATGGTCAAGGCTGGGAAGGTGAGTGGGGCATCTACGATGATAGTCACATCGAAGGTTGGAAGCGGGCTGCCGACTCCATGCGTGCCCGAGGGTCATCGTTCTTCGCTCAGATCTTTCACGGAGGCGAGCGCGCGCTCAATACCGAGGGGCGTCAGCCACTGAGCTGCGTCGCTTTTGAGGACAAGGGTGTAAAGCAAGCGACCGAAGCAGATATTGAGCGCTTCATCGCCGACTTCGCGGCCGGTGCGGAGCGTGCAGCGAAAGCCGGATTGGACGGGGTGGAGTTACACGGTGCCCATGGTTATCTCCTCTGTCAGTTTTTGCGTGCCGATATCAATACCCGGCAAGATAGCTGGGGAGGAAGCTTCGACAATCGGGTGCGCTTTATTCGCTCAGTAATGCAAGCCGTCCGGGCGCGGGTTCCTGCAGACTTTGTGGTTGGGGTGAGACTCTCACCCGAAGACGGCACCTTCATGACCGGTCTTGACCTGGATGAGAGTATCCAGACCGCCAAGTGGCTCTGCGAGGATGGTGCGGATTTTATCCATATCTCATTATGGGATGCTCACGTGAACACGATTAAGCGTCCCGATGTACATCCGGCCCGCGCGTTTCGAGACGCGTTACCGTCCGAGGTACCCTTGATTACGGCTGGTCAGCTCTGGACAACTGAGGACGCCCTTAAGCAGCTGGATCACGGCGCTGATGCGGTTGCATTGGGGCGCGCGGCGATTACCACTCCGGACTGGCCAAAGAGGGTCGTCGCGGAGGGCTTGGAACCCCTCATGCCTCCGGTCAGTGCGCAGCAGCTTCGTGACCGTGCTCTGAGCGAAACCTTTGTGAACTACATGAAGCGCTGGCCGGGCTTTATTCACGAAGAAGATGGCGGACGACCACCGCGGCCATCCTCGACGTGACGACTGGGTTCCAGCTTCGAACCATCATGATGAGCCGCTTGAATCGGACGGGATGATTGTTTCTGGTGCATCCATCCGGTCAGCAAGGTACACTGGGACCTCGCTCTGTGCCGCTTGGGATGACTCATGAAGCTTGGACAAACCTCGATCGCCTTTATCTGCGCTCTGCTATTCAGTGTTGAGGCTATTGCTGATCGGCGCTCAAGCTTCTCAGGCAATCTACTGATACCCGATGCCGATGACGTCTTTATCTACCCTCAGCTGGCGATGCGTTATGCGGACAGCGTGAGCTTCGACATTGTCTCGCCGTCGCTTGAAGCCGCGCCGGCTCGACCGGGGGCTGCAACACTCATCTTGAGTTACGCAGACACGTGGGCTTTTGGGATCTCAGGCCATCGCGGTGACTTTTATGGAGCTACGGCCCATGCGTTTACCGGCTATGGCGATATCGCGCTTTATACCGGGGGAGATGGCAGGGTCGCGACGCTGAATACCATCTCGGAGGCCAGCTCACTTCCGCCAGGGATCTCGAGTGAGTTCGCAGATCGCCTCTTAGCCCCCGATGATTTTTTGGATATCTTCGGCTCTTTACGATTGGGCTCAGGCCTCCTCGGCGCGCGTCTCTCGGTCGGGGTGAGTAAAGCCTCAGAGGATACCTTCGGAGAGACAGTCGATACTAAATTGCGACGCTCTGCCGATGTTGTCGACCTTGTGCTTGGCTATAGCCACGAACATGAACGGATGGCTTGGGATACGAATATCGAGCTCTCTACCGCGGCGATTCGGGTCGATGCATCGGCTGGGATTGGCGACCTGCAGCAGAGAGTCATTGGTGAGCTGACCCGACCGGCGTCGATTGCGCTCTCCAGCCGGGTCTGGGTTGAGCTTCAGGAGGCTTGGACCCTGGGACTCCTCGCGGTGGGTGGCTTCACCAAATATGGCGTGGACCAGGAGCTTCGAGGCACCGAGGATTACCTGGAGTTCGACGCGAAGACCTACTTGGTCGAGCTGGGTGGAGGGCTTAAATATGAGGTCCCCAATCGGACGATCCTGGCCGCGTATATTACCTTTGGCAGTCAATTGAGGTGGTCGGTTCAAGAGAGTCCCGGTGAGAGTGCAGGGGAGGTTGACCGGATTGAGGATGATTCTGCGGTCTATATGTTCCCGTCTTTCAAGCTAGCCCTTGAGCACTGGCTCACCGATTGGTTTTGTGTCCGTGGTGGTTCTCAAGCCAAGTTCTTTGGACAGACTGATTCAACCGTGGTCGCTGACCCACTGGAGCCCGACACCACAACGACCTATTCATCCACCACAACCCGGGCTTTTTTTGGGATTGGGATCAGGCACCAAGGCTTCGAGTTCAGTGGGACATTTCAAGATGGGATGATGGTCGAAGGACCCTATCTCTTCAGTGGAAAAGAGGGTGGCCTCTTTGTGTTGACCAGCTTGGCTTACGCGTTCTGAGCAATGATATCGAATTTCTGAGAATCTCTGATCATCGTAAACGCAACGCGCGCGGCTTCTTGGGTTTCGCCGTCGGTCATGATTTTTTGCACCGACATATTACACACATCCGTCCAGGGCAGGCAGAGCTGCATCACACGGTGGGTATCCTCGGCCTCTACAATGAAAAAGCCACTGTCGTCGGTCAAAAGATAACTGGACTCTTGTCGGATCCCGAAGGTCTCCATCGCTTCAATCATCTCGGCTAAATTTAGCTTGGGGGCGTGCTGCCGTCGATGTGGGCGTCGCGTCTCAATCGGCTTCCAGTAAATCATAAACTTCATACCCGTTTCCTCTCGCGCTTTTGAACCAACCCCTGACGCAATAAGAGAATGCAGGCATCGGGGCTTGAGAGGAAGGCGCTGCGTTTCGAACGGGCAACACTTAGGCTAAGACTGGTGACAGGAAGATGACAGTGATCGGGGAGGAGCTCGAGTGGCGCTTAATCGATGGTTTCGATATCTTTTGACTTGTTCCAGCCAACCAAGGCCCCGATGCCCGCCCCAATGCCGGCTGCAGCCATAACACCCAGGCCGGCAAATGGAGCTGCGATACCTAGGAAGGTCAGAGCAGCACCTGCGTTGGTCGCGATGGTTGCGGTTCCGAGGGTCAGAGCACCGGTGGCACCAATGCCTCCAACGATGCCCCCAA
>JAYYQC010000483.1:0-19907 GCA_036128675.1 Myxococcota bacterium
TGCGCCTCCGAAATCAGCCCGTTCGGTCTCCACCGTTAGATTACCCCGTTTCGCAACGACGTCTAGAACCTCGAGTGCACTCTGAGTAACCTCTGGTCCAATGCCGTCACCAGGTAAGACCAACAACTTCAAAACACTCATGCCTGAGCCTCCAATTTCATCGCAGTTGCGATTTCCCCTCCCGCAAACATGAGTGCAGACGCCTGATTAAGCGCGCCAACAAAGGCCAAGGCACTCGCCACGACGACATCGGTATGGGTCGCGTGACCTTGGAAGCGTCGTCCACTAAGGTCGATGGTGATGTGAACGCGTCCTTGCGCATCCGAGCCCTCACTTACCGACGAAATGTTGTACGAAACCAAGGCTGCCTCTTTAACACCCGATGCCCGTCTTACAGCCTCCAATGCGGCGTCGACCGGCCCATCACCCTCGGAGGCACCAGTCGCTTCGACACTCCCTCGTTTCAGAACAACCTTTGCCGAGGGCTCACGGCGAGACCCACCCTCGAACTCGAGATCCGAGAGAACATAAAAGCTCTCAACTTCGGGGTTCTGATGATTCACCAAAGCCATTAAGTCGGCATCAAAGATTGCCTTCTTCTTGTCCGCAAGACGCTTGAAGGCATCAAAGACTCGGTTCAGTTCATCGTCCGCAAGTTCAAAACCAAGAGTCTCAAGGCGATTACGGAGTGCATGTCGTCCAGAGTGCTTTCCTAGAACGATATTTGACTGAACGAGACCGATGTCTTCCGGTGCCAAGATCTCATAGGTCGTTCGCTGCTTTAGAACGCCATGCTGATGAATCCCCGACTCATGAGCGAATGCATTGCGGCCAACAATCGCCTTATTCGGCTGAACCGGAATACCGGTTACTTCGCTGACCAAGCGGGAGACGGACGTAATCTTTTTGGTATCAAGTCGCGTCTCGACATCCATGAGGTCTTTACGCGTGCGTAAAGCCATGACGACCTCTTCAAGCGCAGCATTGCCAGCTCGCTCGCCTAGACCGTTTACACAACATTCGATCTGACGCGCTCCCGCGCTTACCGCCGCTAAACTATTGGCAACAGCTAATCCTAAGTCATCATGGCAGTGTGTGGATACAATCGCGTCGGTACCTTCGGTCACCTTCACAATGCGTCGGATAATCTCTGCGTATTCAAGGGGCATTGTGTAGCCGACAGTATCGGGAACATTTAAAACATTCGCACCACACTCCACGGCCATTTTCATTGCTTCCTCAAGAAAGTCTAGGTCGGAGCGTGTGGCATCCTCTGCAGAAAATTCTACATCGTCGCACAATGACTTTGAGAGGGTCACGCCAAATTTAATCTGTTCTAAAACCTCTTCCCTCGTCATCCGAAGCTTATGCGCTAAATGAATGTCTGATGTCGCGATGAACACATGAATTCTGGGATTAGCCGCGTCTTTAACGCCTTCCCACGCCGCGCGAATATCTACCTCGCGTGTACGGCACAACGCAGCGACACGCGCTTTCTTTACTGTTGCTGCGAGTGCTTGAACCGACTCTAGTTCCCCCGGGCTTGCAGCCGGAAAGCCTGCTTCGATGACATCCACACCCATTTCATCGAGAAGCTTCGCAACACGTAGCTTCTCCGAGCGCGTCATCGTCGCTCCTGGCGACTGTTCACCATCGCGTAATGTCGTATCAAAAATTCTTACAAAGTCGCTCATAGTATCCCCCTACGCGGCTAAACCGCTCCCTTTCGCGAGTCCCCGAAACTCTCGACTAAATCTGATTTTGCAATAACCACAATTGCGTACTCATAGGCATCGGCAATTGCTTGGCTACTTGCATCGATAATATTGTGGCTTACGCCTTGAACATCCCAAAACTGGTTTCCATCGGTAGCTCGAATCTGGACTCGAACCGTAGCACCGAATCCGGTTCGCTGATCGAGAACATCTACTCTGTACTCTTCAAGCCGAACATCCCGCACGAGTGGGAACGCTTCCCCACATGCCTTTTCGAAGGCTTGGGCAATTGCGTGAACCGGACCGTTTCCGCAGGCTGATGCTTCAATAGAGACACCATGAATTCGTACCTTGATCGAGGCCTCGGAGCGCTCAGAACCATCGCCATCCGCGTAATCTCCAACATCTGCAACAACGCGGGCACCGTCAAAGTGGATGATCTCCCGAGCATCACTACCTTCGGAGAGAAGAAGTAACTCCAGCGCGGCATCACACTCCTCGAATCTATAACCTTTGTTTTCGAGTGTCTTGATGCGCTCAAGCGCACGCATGAGCCAAGGTGCCTTCGCGTCGGCTTCAATACCGAACTGCCGAGCCTTCTCTGCAAGCGCCGCGCGCCCGGCCAAATCTGAGACTAGGATACGACGAGTATTGCCCACGGCCTCAGGTGCAACGTGCTCGTACGCGCGAGATTCGCGCATCACTGCGTGGACGTGAACGCCGCCCTTATGCGCAAACGCGCGTTCACCAACATAGGGTTGTGCAGGGTTGGTGCGACAATTTGCATAACGGTCCACCGTACGCGAGAGTGCTTTCAGCCCTTTGAGCCCGTCGTCGTCCAGGCACTTGTACCCGAGTTTTAACTCAAGATTGGCAATAGCTGTAATAAGGTCGGCATTGCCACAGCGCTCACCGTGTCCATTCACCGTACCTTGAATCATCGTCGCGCCAGCTTGAATTGCACTGATGCTATTGGCAACCGCCATCCCTGTGTCGTTGTGCGCATGAATCCCCAGTGGCGCCCCGACGACCACCGATGCCGCAGCGGTGGCCCGTCTCACGTCGAAAGGCAAACTTCCGCCATTGGTATCACACAACGCAATCCACGAAGCACCTGCATCATTTGCCACACTGAGTACGCTCAACGCATATTCTGGGTCATCTCGATAACCGTCGAAGAAATGCTCAGCGTCAAACACTACGGTATCGAAATAACGGCGAAGATACCGAACGGTGTCGTGAACCATCTCCAGGTTTTCGTCCCGAGCAACTTTAAGAATCTTCTCGGCTTGAAAACTAGAAGACTTGCCGAAGACCGCGACCGCAGGAACACCGGACCGCACCAGCGCCTGAAGGCTCATATCTTCATCGCATCTGATACCAGCGCGACGGGTCGCCCCAAAGGCTACGAGCTTGGCATGGTCAAACCGATGCGACCGCGCCATCTCAAAAAACTCCGCATCGCGAGGATTGGAACCAGGCCAGCCTGCTTCAATAAAATCGAAGCCAACCTCATCAAAGATGCGGGTAAGACGCAGCTTATCTTCCACTGCGACCTGCACACCTTCCCCTTGCGTACCATCACGCAAGGTTGTGTCGTAGATAGTGATATTCTTAGTCACGTCTTACCCTATATCTTCGCTCAGTTAGATTTCTTGAAGAGTGCGCGGACTTGGCGTCCAACTACTTCAATCGGATGCTGAAGCTCAGCCTGTCGCATTTCGCTAAGGTTTGGCATGCCCTTCTCGTATTCTTCCATCCACTCGCGAGCGAATTGTCCGGACTGAACTCGCTTGAGTGCGTCTCGCATCGCATCTTTCGTGTCTTCAGTGATGATGCGAGGGCCGACAGTCCGACCACCGTACTCAGCGGTATTGGACACAACGTGCCACATACGCTCGAGACCACCTTCGTACATCAAATCAACAATGAGCTTCAGCTCATGTAGACACTCGAAATATGCCATTTCAGGTGGGTACCCAGCCTCCGTCAGAACCTCGAAGCCAGCCTTTACCAGCTCTGCGGCTCCACCACAGAGAACGGTTTGTTCGCCGAACAAATCTTCATACGTCTCATCGGCGAAAGTGCATTCTAGGACCCCAGAGCGGGTGCACCCAAGAGCGTGCGCCAAAGAAAGGGCCTTGTCACGTGCTTCACCACTCACATCCGTGTGCACCGAAATCAAACCCGGAACGCCGAAACCTTCTAGGTAGGCCTTACGCTCCTCGGTGCCTGGCGCTTTTGGCGCGACCAAAATACAGTCGACGCCCTCTGGGGGCTTCACAAAGTCGAAGAGTATATTGAAACCGTGCGAAAACGACAAAGTCTTGCCTGGTGTCATGTGTTCAGCGATTTGAGAGGCGTAAACCTCGCGCTGATTCTCATCAGGTATCAGCATATGCACGACATCAGCCTGCGCAGCAGCATCAGCAATCGATGCTACCTTCAGACCATCCTCGGTCGCCTGTTTCCACGATGGTCCGTCTGGACGAGCACCAACGACAACATCCAAACCGGAGTCGTTAAAGCAGAGGGCCTGTGCACGGCCTTGTGCACCATAACCAATGACCGCAACCTTTTTGCCTTCGAGCGGGTTACTTGTCACATCATCTACAGTCAGTACTTTCATTCTCTCTGCTCCTTTCAAGCGCCCCAAATAAAAAAGGCCGACCTACTCTGTCTTGAGTGGGTCGGCCTGCAGGGTTGTGTTGTAGCGTATCGTCTACGGTCGTCCCTGCAGGCCATCGCCAATTAGGACGACGAGGCCGAGGAGAATAATGAGACCGACGAGAACACGCACTTGGAGGACGGGTACATTGATAATTAGAGGGCGAATGGCTGCCGCTACAGGCGTCGCACTTTGCGACCTGACGCTCAACATTCCGTTTTCGCTTTGTCTCAACATGAACAATGAACTCTCCACCAAGTATTTACATGGCCGAGCCTAGGAGGCCTGACGTGTGGCGTCAAGGAAAAATATGCGCATCGCGTCAAATAATGATTTTTTATGCTCGAAGGGAGGACTGAAAAAAATGGACCCGCGGGTCTATAGAGTAGAACAAGGAAAGTCAACGTCTGGTTAGCCGAATAATATTCGGCTTATTAGTAGGATGTCACTGCACCTTCAGATGCTGACCGCACTAGCCGAACGTACTTTCCGATGGCCCCGGTGATCGAAGACTGGTCGGGAGCCTTAAACTCAGCGCGACGGGCATCGAGATCTGCTTCCACCTCAATGGTCCGAGCCCCAACATCGATGGTTATCGTATCGCCTTCGTTTACCAGCCCAATCGCACCGCCCACCGCAGCCTCCGGACAGACATGCCCAATGACAAAACCATGGCTGGCACCGGAAAAGCGACCGTCGGTAATAAGTGCAACCTTTGAAATCATCTGACGGCCCGCCAGTGCAGCGGTCACCGCCAACATCTCACGCATGCCCGGGCCACCGCGTGGACCTTCGTTGCGAATAATGATGACATCACCTTCGTTGATTTGACCGTTTTGGACAGCCTCAAAAGCCGCATCTTCGCCATCAAAGACACGCGCTGGTCCAACATGCTTGCCCTGGTCTGAGCCCGAAATCTTAATGACGCAACCATCTGGAGCGAGAGAGCCACGTAAAATAGCGAGGCCTCCGCGGGATTTAAGTGGCGTCGCGACCTCGCCGATGACCTCTTGACCGTCCGTCGGTTGAGCACTCTCGATTTCTTCGCTCAACATACGACCGGTGATCGTAGGCTGATCTGTGATGAGACCAGCTTCGAGCAATCGCTTCAGGAGCAGCGGTGAACCACCGGCAGCCTGCATATCTGGTGCAGTAAACCGGCCGGTTGGTTTCAGATCACAAATCACCGGCGTTCGAGCCATGATTTCGTCGATACGGTCGACCGAATACTCAATTCCGCATTCACGCGCGATTGCCAAAATATGAAGGACCGCATTGGTCGAACCACCGGTTGCCGCCACTGCTGCAACCGCATTATCCAGGGAGGCTTCGGTCACCAGCGTCCGAGGCACACGTTCGGCTTTCAGCGCTTCGACCGCAAGACGTCCAACTTGATAAGCTGCTTCCGGCTTATCAGGGTGTAACGCAGCAAGGTCATTGGCTCCCATCGGCGAGACGCCGAGTGTCGTCAACGTCAGCGACATCGTGTTGGCAGTAAACTGCCCACCACAAGCTCCTGCACCTGGGCAAGCATTGCGCTCTAGCGTATCGAGTTCTTCATGCGACATATGACCCGCGGCACATGCGCCAACTGCTTCAAAAACATCTTGAATGGTTACATCTTTATCACGGTGACGACCGGGCATAATCGAGCCGCCATAAAAGGCAACACCAGGGATGCCAAGTCGACCAATCCCCATCATCGTACCCGGAATGGTCTTATCGCAACCTGAGATACCAACAACCGAGTCAATCGGATGACCTCGAACCGCGATCTCTAATGAGTCCGCGATAATTTCGCGCGAGATAAGCGAAGCACGCATACCTTCAGTACCCATCGAGATACCGTCGGAGACGGCAATTGTATTAAATTCGATCGGTGTACCGCCCGCATCTCGAATGCCACGCTTAACGTGCTCGCCGAGTTCTTTGAGGTGCATATTGCAAGGCGTCACATCGGTATGGGTATTTACAACGGCAACGAATGGGCGTGAGAGCGCCTCATCGTCTAAGCCCGTCGCTCTTAACATCGCCCGAGCTGGTGCCCTCGCCAGTTGTCCTAATTTTGGATTGATTGCCATGATAACCTCTCTAAACTCCCCCAACAAAGTCCCTCGGTTGAGGAAAAGACCCTAAGACGGGCACATCTGTCAATGGATCAACGAACTGGAGATACGGTCAGTAGAGAATCTCGCGGTAGATGTCTCCAATCGCACGGTGCTCGAGTAGAAAGCCATCGTGACCATCTCGCGTTGGTAATTCGTGGAAGTCCGCGTCGTTACCCGCCTCCTGCAAATGCTGAGCAAAGGTACGCATATGCTCGAGGCCAAAGAGACGGTCATCGGTCATACCGATACAAACCGTACGTGTATCAAAGCGCGCGAAGACTTCCTCGTCAGGATGAAACTCTTGCCAAGATTCATGCGGCTCAGGAGCACTAGGACGGCGGAATATGTCGTGATGGTCCATCGCATCGAGCTGTGTCACATAGGACGCTGGGTGATAACGTCGCTCCAGTTTCGTCCCTTGATGCTCCAAGTAGGTCTGGACCCCATAAGCAGCGCGAGAGTGCCAATTTCCATGCCGCTCAACTTGTCGACGCCCCTGAGTGCGACTGAGACCACCGTCATTCCGGTAGGTCATATGGGCAATCGCGCGGGCAAGTTCGAGCGGCCTTTTCGCATCATTAGGGAAACCCGGTGACTCCACGATGAGACGACGTGCAATATGGTTCCAGCCGATCACCCACGGCGATGCAGACATCGCGGTTGCTGCCGGAGAGATCACATCGAAGCGACGCGCATCCAGCGCGCCAAGGCACATTGTGATCATTCCCCCCAGTGATCCACCTAAGCCGAGGCGAACCGATCGGATCCCAAGATGGTCGAGCCCAAGTAAGATAGCGCGTGCCTGGTCCCACGTTGTCACCGTGGCAGGTAATTTGCCGTGGGTGACATCGAACTGTCCCTTTCCACTACCAGGGAATTCCCAACGCGGCTCAGCGGTACTCAAAGGAAAATCGTCAAAAGTTGGTGCATACGAGCCGTAGCAAGAGCCCAGATTGTTAAAGCATAGAATCCGGCATTGCGTAGGATCGAGCGCACGCCCCTCGCCTACCATGGTCTCCCACCAACCGCCGGGGCCACCAACACGCGCATCGGAGGTCAATGCATGCATTACCACAACGGTGGGAACCCTTGAGTCGAGCTCCACCGGTCGACCGCGATGTACTCCGCCGTCGTCGCGCTCCTTCAGATAAGGCTGTGGAACCAGAGCAGCATGTGCTGGATCATCGGTCGATAAAAGAACGCCCGCTTCACCTAGAAGTCTAAGGTCTGAACGGGGACCAGCCCACCAACCTCGCATCGGCAGCCGAGGCAGTTGAACCCCGCACTCAAGCTTGATCGGCTCTAGTTGTAACTCAAACGACCTGGTCTCGTACGACACGCGTGACTCCTGCACTGTAACGAAGCGTGCCGATCATCTTTCAATGAAGGTCGGTTTGGTGCAAGCCCCCAAGGCCCTCGATGAGACAAAGACTCAATTATACGCCAGAGACAAAATCCTCGAGATACGACGCGGTCGGTGACTTTTTACGCCGAACCAAATCCGCTGGAGCGCACGATGCAACGAGCTTTCCACCTCGCTCGCCTCCATCAGGACCAAGCTCGATGATCCAATCTGATGCGGCGACAACAGCGAGATTGTGCTCGATAACCACAACGGTATGCCCAGCCTTCACAAGCGACTGAAGAATTGTCACCAATCCTTGAACATCTCCCATGTGAAGCCCCGTCGTTGGTTCATCGAGAATGTAGAGAGTGGGCAGTCTGCTCGGTTGCCCCATTTCCCGGGCAAGCTTGATTCGCTGCGCCTCCCCTCCAGAGAGTGTCGGGGAAGGCTGCCCCAATTGAAGATATCCCACCCCAATATCGACGAGAAACTGAAGAGGTCGTGCAATGGATTGAACCGCGGAGAAATGTTGCAGAGCTTCTTTACAAGTCATCTCCAACACATCGGAAATAGAAGCACCTTTGTAACGTACTTCCCGTGTCTCACGGTTGTAGCGGTGCCCACCACATGCATCGCAATCGACATACACATCCGGCAAGAAATTCATTTCAACCTTAATGCGTCCTTGACCGGCGCAGACTTCGCACCGTCCCCCCTTCACATTAAACGAGAATCGAGCCGCTGTGTAACCCCGCAATTGCGCCTCTGGTAGAGAAGCGAATAGCTTACGTATGGCATCCCAAATTCCAATATAGGACGCAGGGACCGAGCGAGGCGTCTTTCCAACCGGCGTCTGATCGACCTCGACTACACGGCGAATAGTTTCATGACCGTCAATGGCATCATGCTCGCCGGCTACTTCAGCGCTCTTGTAAAGTTTTCGTCTCATGCTGCGATAAATAACATCACGCACCAAAGTAGACTTACCGCTGCCCGAGACTCCTACAACCGACACCAAGGCCCCCAACGGAATATCGACATCAAAACCTTTCAGATTGTTCGCGCTTGCACCCCGCACGGAGAGAACCTCCTCCGGTCGCCATCGGCACCGAAGCTTCGGGACGATTTCATTGCGTTCCTCGAACCACCGACCGGTTGCCGAGCGTGGCGCTTGATCGACCTCGTTGGGATGTCCTTCGTAGACCACGTAGCCGCCTTCGCGTCCGCCAGCCGGGCCCAGGTCGACCAGATGGTCCGCGGCAAGTATTGTATCTTCATCGTGTTCTACAACAACCACGGTATTTCCTTGGTCCCTTAGCTCTTTGAGTGTACCGATTAGCTGTTCGTTATCCCTCGGATGCAGCCCAATGGTCGGTTCATCCAGCACGTAACAGGCTCCCTGCAGCTGGGAGCCAAGCTGAGCAGCCAGGCGAATGCGCTGTGCCTCACCGCCAGAAACCGTATCTGCACGACGACCGAGTTCGAGATAACCGAGTCCGACCCGGCAAAGAAATTTAAGTTTATGAACAATCTCTGCGACCAAAGGCGCGCCTACGGCTTCGTTACGTCCGTCCAGGGTGAGCGCAGAGAAAAGAGTCAATGCCTTCTCGACCGACGTCGTATGCAAATCACCGATCGTTATACCCAAAACGTCCACTGACCGAGCATAGACATTGAGCCTGGTTCCATCACAATCAGAACAGGTTCGCTCCTCCCTTAGTGTATCAATCTGCTCGCGAATGGAGGCTTTTCCATCCATCGCAGCAACGCGCTCTAGCCATGGAATCAGGCCCTCAAAGTCATCGTTGCCGTAGAAGAGGGCCTGAAGCGACTCCTCAGAATAGTCCTCTAGGGGCGTTTTGGGACTCTCACCGATTCTCTTTGCGACTTTCTTAAGTGCTTCTTTCGATATGAATCGCTTTAAGCCCCGTAGCTCCAAAATTGGGTGGCTATTGGAGTCGAGCGATGTCGTTAAGTCGGGAAAAATCAGGGTCGGGTCCAATGTCGCCTTTGTCCCGCGGCCATCACACGACTGACACGAACCAAGACGACTATTGAAAGAGAACATTCTAGGGTCGAGAGGTGGAAATACTAAACCACATTCAAGGCAGGTACTTTGAGTGGAGAACGCCTTGGGCTTTTTACCTTTCACATAGACCATCAAATCTCCGTCACCAATCGAGAGACTTTTTCGAACGAGTGAATCAAATTGATCCTTGGTGCCTTTTCCCTCCCCTTCTCCAACAATGAGTTCGATGGAGTGTTCCTCATAACGATTCAGCGAGGGGATCGGCTCGAGCGGTGTCCGTTGACCATCCACCAATGCGCTTTCCAGTCCAAGCTTCGTTCCCATCTCGAAGACATCTTTATGGAAGCCCTTGCGTCCTCGGACCATTGGTACGGCAACTTCATAACTTTTTTTACCTACGAAACGAGTCGCTTCTTCTAATAAGCTTTCGATAGTGCGCGTCGCGATTGCGTGTCCGCAAGATGGACAGCTCGGCTGGCCGCACTTCGAAAAAAGCAGTCGAACATAATGGTGGATCTCGGTCATCGTTGAGACGGTCGAATTCACCCCTCCCCGAGTCGTGCGTTGCTCAATAGCAATAGTCGGCGGAACGCCTGCTACTTCATCGATATCGGCTCGATTTCGGTTACCAACGTATTGACGTGCATACGGCGAGAGAGACTCCAGATAACGACGCTGCCCCTCCGCAAAGACAATGTCGAAGGCGAGTGTGCTCTTGCCTGAACCACTTGGCCCGGTCACAACGATCAGTTGGTCGCGGGGAATTTCTACACTGACATCTTTGAGGTTGTTTTCCCGTCCCCCACGCAACGCCATCAGCTCAACCGGTCGTTGTCGTTGTCCGACACTCTGCGTCGCGCTCTTCTTCTTGGAAGTGTCACGCTCCTCGCAGAGTTCTCGAAGACACCGGCCTGTCTCAGATTCCGCCGTCGTTAAGAGTCCCCGTGGCTCTCCCTCGTAAACGACTAAGCCTCCATCCCCACCAGCTTCAGGTCCCAGGTCAACAACCCAATCCGCTGCCGCGATGACATCGAGATGATGTTCAACCATAATGACACTGTGCCCGTGGTCCACGAGTTCATGAAGAATCTTTAGAAGGACTTCGATATCCGCCATATGAAGTCCAGTCGTTGGTTCATCGAGGAGAATCAGATGTCCGCGGGTCTTTTTACGCTTCGCCTTTTTTGCTTCAGCCAAGTGAGTCGCTAGTTTAAGGCGCTGAGCCTCTCCTCCCGAGACAGTATTGAGGGGCTGCCCAAGGCGTAAATAACCAAGCCCAACATCACGCAATGTGCTCAACTTGCGAAAGACTTCTCGATAGGGCTCGAAAAACGCGACCGCTTCATTGACGGTCATCGCAAGCACATCTGCGATGGACTTCCCTTGCAACTTCACTTGATTAATCTCAGGACCAAAGCGCGTGCCTTCGCAATCCGGACAAGTGATGTAGAGGTCGGATAGAAACTGCATCTCGACCTTCTCAAACCCAGAGCCTTCGCAAGTCATACAACGACCACGTCCAGCATTGAACGAAAAGTCACGGTCTGTATAGCCGAGCTCGGCTGCCTTCGGTTGGGCTCCAAAAACTTTCCTAATTTGATTCCAAGCCCCACAATAGGTAGCCGCATTCGCTTTGGGCGTCGAACCAACCGGCGCCTGGTCGATCATCAGGATATCACCGACTTCATCGAGACCTTCGAGAGACGAACATCGACCGACATGCTCCACCGGCTCTCCCCGAGTTCTCAGGGCATTTGCGTAGAGTACGTCATGAATCAACGAGCTCTTACCAGATCCGGAGACACCGGAGACAACCACCAAACGCTCCAGTGGAAGGGCAACGTCGATATCCTGGAGATTATTCTCGACCGCACCTGAGATCTTGAGCCACTTTGAGACATCTCCTCGCTTATTGGGCATATGCAAAGTATCGTCAAAGCCACCTAAAAACCGCGCTGTGAGACTTTTCCGTGACTGCCGTGCAAGCTTTGCGAAGCTGCCTTGAAAGACGAGGCCACCACCTCCTTCACCCGCTGCAGGCCCGATATCAATCACTTCATCCGCTGCGCGCATCACATCGGTATCATGCTCAACCACCACGACCGTGTTACCGTGGTCCCGAAGTCGATGGAGTACTTCGATCAGACGTGCTCCATCTCGGGCGTGAAGCCCGGTAGATGGTTCATCAAGGACATAGAGAGTATTCACGAGAGCTGCACCAAGCGCGGTTGTCAAATTGACCCGCTGTACCTCTCCACCGGAGAGGGTACGGCTCTGACGATCGAGGGTTAGATAACCGAGTCCCACTTGGTGGAGATACTCGAGCCGGCTGCGTATTTCACGGAGAATCGGCTCCGCGATCTCACTTTCGGACGCCGGTGATTCATAACTTAGAAGCCGTTCGCGTAACTCATCGATTGGAAGTTGGTAGAGTTCGGCAATATTGGCCTCCTGAAATCGGGTCAAAAGACTCTCCGGCTTAAATCGAGTTCCACCACAAGCCACGCATGGTATATATGTCCGGTACTTGGCCAAGAGAATGCGAACGTGCATCTTGTAGACTTTTGTTTCGAGCCACTTGAACCAGCCGAGAACCCCAGGAAAGCGTCCACTCTCCCATTCGCTCCAATCGCATTCTCCATGCAGTACAAAGGTTTGTTCTTGTTTTGATAACTGCCCCCACGGCTTTCTCATCGAAATCTTCTGACGACGGCAAAAATCGGCCAGCTCTTTGCGTTCCCACTCGGTCGAGGGCGTTGTCCAGGGACGGATGGCCCCGTCCAGAAGCGAGAGAGAGACATTCGGTATGATTAAGTCAGGCGAAATTTCGATGGTTCGACCAAAGCCATGGCACACTTCGCAAGCACCGACGGGGCTATTATAGGAGAAGGTATTTGCAATTGGCTCACTGTAGGTGATGTCACAAGGCGCGCAGTGTAGCTCGCTCGAAGCAACATCGTGCCGGGTACCGTCGATGAAGAGGGTGGCGACCTTCTCCCCCAACCGCAAGGCACCTTCGACCGCTTCGGTGATGCGAGCAGCACCGGCATCTGATTTCATTCGGTCAATGACGACATCGACTGTCCCATGCACCTCCGATAGGTCATCGCCAACTTTATCGATCCGCTTGAGTTCACCATTCACCAAGATACGGCGATATCCCTGACGCGCTAACGCGGCCATGCCCTCGAGTGGATTTGGCCCGAGGTCAAAACGCCCGCAAACCAGCCAGGTTTTAACATCGTCGGATTGAAAGCGCTGCCAGCGCATCGCGATCCGGGATGGCTCTTCACGTTGAACTTTCTCGCCACACTCTCTGCAATGCAGTTCCCCCAAACGCGCGTAGAGTAACTTAAAAAAGTCACATAACTCAGTCATGGTTCCCACGGTTGAGCGCGAGGTCTTCACTTGATGCTGTTGCTCAATGGAGATCGCCGGCGGCACACCCTCTACCAGGTCGACATCTGGGCGAGGCATTCTATCCAAGAACTGTCGGGCGTAGGCTGAGAACGACTCGACGTACCGCCGTTGCCCTTCAGCATAGAGTGTATGATGGGCTAAGCTCGATTTCCCAGAACCGGAGACCCCCGTAACGACGGTCAGCGCTCCCCTTCGAATATCGATGTCGAGGTTCTTGAGGTTATGTTGACGTGCACCTCGGATTCGGATCGGGTCGTTCATCGGCTCTGACATCTTTAGTTCCTATCACGCCAAAAACCGCTTCGACGTATGGGTACAATGTGGTCTCGCCTCAACAAAAAAAAGCCCAACCCATCCAAAAGCTGCGTTGGGCTCCTCATTCTGATCCCGAGAACGTCTTAGTTTGCTAGACGCTCATCTACCATCTTAGCAAGACCGTCGAAATCTGTTGGGTTTGAGACGCGCTCACCATTGATAAACATGGTTGGAGTCCCTTGAACCGCGACCTTCATACCGATCTGCATGTCAGCGTCGACCGCATCCTTGAAAGTTCCCGCGTCTAGGGCCTTCTTGAACTTCGCCATATCGAGTCCAAGCTTCTTAGCGTGCGACTCCAAGTCAGCGCGCGTCATTGCTTTTTGGTTCTCGAAGAGAAGGTCATGAAACTCCCAGAACTTGCCCTGCTCCATCGCAGCCAAAGATGCTTGCGACGCGAGGTGAGCATTCTTGTGAAAACTCAGTGGGAAGTGACGAAATACAAAGCGTACGCTCTTACCAGCATACTTCTCTTTCACTTGAGTCGCGACATTCGCAGCAAGGCTACAGTACGGACACTCAAAGTCCGAAAATTCAACGATGGTGACCTTCGCATCTGCTGGTCCAAAAGAGGCAACCTTGCCACCTTCCATCTCAGCCCGCTTGGTCGCATCAAGAGGCTTGTTTGCCTCCTCCATCATCTTCAGCTCAGCGAGGACCTTGTCGTATTCCGCCATCATCTGATCGCACTGTGCCGGTGGAAACTCTTTGGTGCGCTCCGTTACCATTGAGCAAGTCTGGGTTTCCTTACCGATATCGGTGCAGAGCTTGTCTACGAGCGTGTCACAGACCTGACGTGCTGATGCATAAGCGGTCTTTGTAAAGTTCAGGTCAGCTAAGCCTTGGGCACACGCGTTTGCAGGTAAGAGCTTGAAAACATTCTGAGCTGCCATGCAGTCTTGAGTCTTTTCGCCGACCACCTCGCAAAACTTTGTCGTATATTCGGTGCAGCTCTCGGGCGATGCTGCGGGTGCGCTGGTGTTGTTCTGTGCGCACGCGATTGACAGTGTAGAAATTGCGACCATCGCAAATTGAAAAATCTTCTTCATCTTCTTCCTCTTTTGGGGAGAACCCCAACAAAAAGGCCCGGGCACGCACTAGGCGTATCCGGGCCACTTCGAGCTATCGATTAGGTCCGAATTAAATCTTCTTCGAACCTTTCTCCATAATGGCTTTCTTATAGTAATCTTTTTTAGCGATTCCGCTCTTCTTAGCTTTTGCCAATTCTTCGTCGATCAGAGTCTTGAAGCTTGGGAAAGGCTGCGCTCCACTTAGGAAGCGACCGTTGATGAAGAAAGCTGGGGTACCGCGGGCACCAAGCTTGACCACAGAAGACTGCTGCTTCTGGATTTTCGCCTTATGCTTCTCTCCCTTGTAGCACTCGCTAAACTTACCCATGTCGAGACCAACAGTCTTCGCATAACCGGTGATGTTGTCGTCAGAGAGCGCTTTTGGGTTCTCGAAAAGCTTGTCGTGCATCTGCCAGAACTTGCCCTGGTCGTTCGCACATTCAGCGCCCATCGCCGCAGCCATTGCGCGGTTATGGAAGCTAAGTGGGTTATGCAAGAATGCGATACGAACATCGTCGCCGTATTCTTTCTTAACCTGGTCGAGAGTCGGATTTACACGCTTACAGAAGGGGCACTGGAAGTCACTGACTTCAACAATGGTTACCCAAGCGTCAGACTTACCGAACTGAGCGGTGTCAGCAGTAACGGGCACTGAGTAGGTCTTTGCACGGTCTGGACCGGCAGGACGTTGGGGGCGTGCTGGCGCTTTGCCGGCTGGGCCCGCTTTTTTCAGTTCGTCAAGCTTAGCGATAATCTTCTCTTGATTCTCGAAGTGCTTGTCGATGTCTCCTCGGTTCATGCAACCGCCGCTGAGCGCGATGGCTAGTGTAATGACGGCGATACGTCTTAGTGCTTTCATGGTATGGATTCCTCCCGGTCTTCGCCTACAAAGATCAATGTCGCAGGCTTCAAACAACATTTTCGGGAAAACATCAACCGCTCGAAAGCATGGAGTGGATCTTAGTAAGGGCTGCGGAGGAAAGAAAAAACCACTCAGGCGAGAATCCTTGTCCCTTCAGTGCCGCTCCCCCAGTCATCGAGCGTAGGGTTTTCCAATCGAGTTCCCGGGCATCCCCTTCATGCTCGATGACCAGAACATCCACCTTCGGTACCAGAGCGTCTCGGGTGGTCGTGACATCGGTGAAGGAACGCTGATGGTCTGAGCTAAGCGCGTAGCTCCCGAGCTGTCCCTGTCCGCCTCGCATGCGCATCAATCGCTCTAAGATGGCACGCGCGCGCTGATAGTGGTCCCGGTAGAGTCTCCGCCGCTTTTCGATGTGATCCTCACACCCCAAATGAAGCGTTTCGGCCCTAAACAGATCCACAAGACCATCCGCATGGGGCCGTAACAGAAAGGACTCCGGCGACAAGCCAGCCGTTTCAGTCTCCCTGTTAAGCAGGAGTCGAATCCGCGGCTCATCATCGAGCTGGGCCGCCCACAACCTACCATCCTCGGATTGGAGCGCGACCCAAGCTCCCTCAATTGGGTGCCCTGTGACCGTTTCAGGTAGGATCAAACTTCCAAGGTCTCGAACGTCTGATACCCAGAGACCCGAGTCGTCCTTTGTCCAAGTAGGCGCACCAGCCTCGCGCAGGTTCTGCCTCGCGCGCTGTGCCGGTGCCAGCTGATCGGAGCCCCAGGCTTCGAGCTCCCGTCGTGATACTCTGCGCCAAAGCCCTTTGCTTTGAACGACAAGTTCCGCAAAAAGCAAGGCACTCACGGAAAACCCAACTGGGCTCCGAGCCTTACCTCCTAGGAGCGAATCCATCGCCAGCGCTCGAGATTCCACATCCGATGTCCAACGCAAGCGCGGACGCAATGAAGTAACGGCTTGGTCATAGGACTTCGGCATTGGAGCAACCCGATCAAGCTCATCGCGTAAAATCGAGCTAACGAAGCGTAAGCGATCATCGACCCAGCGACATGATTCGAACCCTTTTCGATACCTTCCGAGGGTAAGGAGTCGCGTCGATTCTAACCAAACGGCTTCTTCATCAACGCGCCAACCCGATACGAGCTCACTCTCCAACTCACGCTTAAGCGCATCGACAAATGCGTCAGCGCCCGGGACCGTCTGCTCTTCTTGACTCTCCGATGCAGCCATCAGAGTGGGACATCCGTCTCGAAGATATTGAACTCATTCGGATCAAACTCTGTGACATCGGGGGTGTATTCGGTTGGCTCGGTGCCTTTGCGGTAATACTCCATCACGGTCCGCTCAGTCGTCTCACGAGCCAAGTAGCCCGTTTCAGGATCGATCTTAATCTCAACCACCGAAGGCGGAGGTACAAAAGCCCCAGGTGGCTTCAACCGAACCTTCGAATCGCTGAAATCAAGGTAGTACTTCCGATTGTAGCGCATCCAGATTGGGAGGGCTGTCTTTCCACCGTATTCGCCAATACCGAGGGGTCGCTCCTTCGTATCGTGCCCGACCCATACGCCGGTGACCAAATTTGATGAGTAGCCCATAAACCAAGCATCATAGGAATCGTTTGTCGTTCCGGTTTTCCCTGCCACAGGAAAGCCAATGCGAGATGCCGCGACCGCAGTTCCATTTTTGACGACATTCTCTAAGAGGCTGGTCATTACGAAAGACGTCGCCGTGTCGAGCGGTCGATACTCAGGCCTCGACCATTGACGGTAAGCCGCATCAAGTCGCTCTCGCCACGTCGATGCTGGGTCCATCGGATGCGAGCCATCCTCAAGAACAAGTCCATCGCGCGAAACCACGCGTCTGATAAAGATTGGTTCGCGATAGAGTCCGCCCTGATTGATGGTAGCGTAGACCTTCATCAAGTCACTCAACGTTGTACAGGAGCTTCCTAAGGCTGTTCCCAATTCTTTTTTGAGAGGCGTACGAATGCCCAGTCGACGTGCGTTGCGTAAGATGTCACGAATACCCACGGCTTGGGCGATTCGGATTGCTGGCGTGTTGATAGAATCTTGTAGACAAGTGCGCATCGGAATCTCGCCACGGAAGCTCTCTCCCGCATTGTTAGGCTTCCAGCGCATTTCATTTTCGGGGTCATCGAAAACCAGTGGCTTGTCGTCGATCAATGTACTCGCGGTGTAATCGAGTTTGTCGATGGCCGCTGAGTAGACGATAGGCTTAAAGGCACTTCCAGGCTCGCGGCATGCTTGCATTGCGCGATTAAAGCTACTTGTCTCGAAATCATACCCGCCAACCTGCGCTACAACGTAGCCAGTCTCAGGATCAACCGACATCAATGCCGCTTGCGCGATAGGCTCTTGGTAAAGCCGGAAGATATTTCCTTTCTTGGGAACATCCGAGGCTTCGGTCCAACCATGCCGGTCTTTGCTGAGTTCCGATTTTGAACTCTTCGACACCCAGATGACATCCCCTAGCTTCAGTGCCTGCGTAACACGCTTAATATAGCTGTAGTCCACCAATTTGGTTGGATCGGGGCTTCGGGCCCAACGCATACCGGCCAAGGGCAAAAATCCCGATGTCCCAAGAACATTGATCTTGGCCAGGCGACCGCGTCCAGCGAACCCTTCCACAAGCGCCGCGTAGACCTCCCCGGATTCAAATTCCGGCTTCTGCTCGTCTTTGAGGCCCTTATGTTCTCGATAGCGCTCGATGAAATTCTTCCTGGCACCTGCGTCTGCGAGGTTGAATGCCGGCCCCCGAAATCCCTGGCGTTGATCAAGCTCCAGCAGGCCCCGATTTATAGCATCCTGCGCACCTACTTGGGCTTCTAGATTTAGGGTCGTATAAACTTCCAAGCCGTCTTCGAGTACCGCGCGCTCGCCGTAACGATCGACAAGCATACGTCGAATCTGCTCGGTGAAATAAGGGGCGCGGTCTAAATAAAGTTCGTGTCGAGGAAATACCTGGAGCTCTTCTTGAACCGCCGCAGCTTCCTCGGCCTGCGTAATATGCCCATCTTCCATGAGTCGTCGCAGAACATATTTGCGTCGAGCCAGAGCCGCTTCTGGACGAGAATACGGTGAATAATCGCTCGGCCGCTGTGGTAAGCCCGCGAAGGTCGCCATCTCGGCCAAGGAAAGTTCCCAAACGTTTTTCCGGAAATAGTGCTCGGCTGCTGCCTGCACACCGTAGGCTTTATGCCCAAGGAAAATTTCATTCATGTAGATGAAGAGAATTTCGTCCTTGGTCAGGACCGCTTCGATATTCCGAGCGAGTATCGCTTCGCGAATCTTTCGTTCAAGTGTACGCTCAGTCGCTTTTTCGTAGCTCTCATATGTCGCTAGAACACTCTTGGCGACCTGTTGTGTAATCGTAGATGCTCCACGAAGCTTGCTCGATGGGTTCATGACCTTGGCGGCTATCGCTTGTGCAACACCGATAAAGTCGATCCCACCATGAATATAAAAGCGCTTGTCCTCGGCCGAAATAAAGGCTTGCGAAAGCATCCTTGGAATCCGCTCGATGGGTACGACAACACGGCGCTGATGCGCGAACTCACCAATGAGTTGGTCATCGGCACTGTAGATTTTAGTCCCGACCAATGGACGGTAATCTTCCAGGCTCTCGAAGACCGGAACAGTCGCGGCGTAATGCTGGTAGACAAGCCCGGCAGCGAGGGCCCCCAAGAGTCCGCCGACAAGACAGAGACTCAAGAAGACAAAACCCAGGGAACGCCGCCCAGTGCGTGCTGGCTTATTGGGAGGCAAAACTTTAAATGATTGAGACTGATCCTCGGACATAGGAGGCGGCCTATCACACCGCTTTCAGGGGCACAACGTAACGAAATTACTTGGTTACCAATCAAAACTTCCCTGCGAGACAGTCGTCGAAATCGAAAGGCCCAAGTTGTCGATTGCCTCAAGTAAATGGGCCGGCCCAATGAGCCTCGGTCGCCCAGCCTGCAGGAAAAACTCCCGCAATTCCTCGACCGTCCCGATGTCTTTAACAACATAATGAGGACGGGCCCCTACAAGCTCGGCAGGAAGAGGTGCTTCGATCGACGAGACAAACGCATCGACGCGGAGCCGTCGTAAATGCCCGTCGACGGGACAGAGTTTCACCGGGCAATCAGTCCGAGAGGCCACTGCGGACTCCAGGCGACTCCAAACTCCAGAAAAGCGAACTGGAATGTCGCGGGCACGCAGACCATCTGCAAGGGCCCATGCGAGGTCAAGCCGCTGAACAGCGCATCGGGTCGCTGGAATTTCAGAGGCGTTTTCTTGATGAAGGCAGACCAGCTGATCGACGACCGAATTCAAAGCGAGGGCGCGCCGACTTTTTAAT
>JAYYQC010000484.1:0-2083 GCA_036128675.1 Myxococcota bacterium
CTATCCAGAGCCCCGTTCGACGCATGTTGATGCGCTTTGTGGAACGAAGAAATCTTCGCTCGGTGCGTCTTTTTACCGGTGTATCGATTCGCGATGTTGAAGCAGTGACGGGAAATACGGCGGATGGAATCTACATTCCCAATCCCGTTGACCCTAGATTTTTTGCGACAGACTGGCGTGGATCCGCTGAGCCGCTGAAGGAGCGCAAGCCTCTGGTTCTAGGGACAGTGGCGCGACTGGTACCTCAAAAGGGCCTCGAGACACTTTTAAAAGCCGCAGCCCTACTCAGCTTGGAAAGACCCGTGGAGGTACGCATTGTTGGGGACGGCCCGTTGCGACAAAGTCTCGAGCGGCAAGCCAAGGAAGCCGGTCTTAACTGCAAATTCTTCGGTGCGTTAAGTGATCCTCTCCCCGTCTTAAAGGCGTTTGATATCTGTGTCATTCCCTCGCGTTGGGAAGGCCAGCCATTGAGTCTTCTCGAGGCACTAGCTGCCGGGATACCCGTTGTGACCTCAGATTGCCCCGGCTTGCGTGAAACCGCAGAGGAGCTCGACTTAAAGCATACGTTTACGGTCGATGATGCAAGCGCCTTGCACGCATGTCTTCGGCGTGTCGTTGAGGAGGCCTCTGCCGAGGTATCCACCGAGTGCTTACGTCTCGTCGAACGAATGAGAGAGCGATTGCCGACGCATAATGCGGAGCGCTGGCAGTCAATCTACAAGAGCTTGGTTGCCTAGTCCGTCAGGGTTCCTCATAAGGTTCGACTTCAACAACCGACCCATCATCGGGCTCAACGAACACCTCTTCATCTTCGATATCCTTCTCTTGGACTTTGGTGCAGGCTTCTCGCAAAAAGCTCTCCATGACATCTCGAGGAAGCGCCAAATCAAAGTTGAGGGTGCCATCGGCTGCGGGTCCAATTTTAGAGGCCTGCAGCGCCTGGGCCAGACCTAAGGCCTCAGATGGAAATTCCTCATTTGCCATATCGACCATACTGTTTTTCGCTTGGCTAAGCGCAAGCTTCATCACAAAGTTCAGGGCTTTGAGCGTCTCTTCGTCGTCTGAGTGCACTTGTGCTGACATAGCGAGCCCCTGACTCGTGTCCACATGGAAATCGACGCTCTGGAGCGTCTCAAGAAGCTCCGGGGTTAACTGGTCCTGGTACTCCTCCGGCACCATCTGTTGCATCACGGCACCATTGAACTTCCCATAAATATCTCCGTATGCATCGTTGGCGTCTAACCCGCCAGTGGCTGGCACGCTCTCTGGATTCATGAGTCCATTCAAGACCTCGTCGAGCGCTTCTTGGGAGTCCGCGGTAATCATCATCTGATTGTCCCATATTGCGAAGAAATTACCTTCGGAGGCTTCGTAGATCTTCGTACCGTCTCGGATCTCGGTTGGCTCCCCAGCTGCGGCTTCCCAATCTATTCCTTCGAAGAACCCTGAGACCAACGCGACACCATCGCCGGTTGCGACGCGGTCGATGGACTCAGTGAGGTCGAAGTCTTCTGGAAAACCCTCGGGGAGGTCGGTGTCTTGAAAATCGATGCAGCCTTCGAGGGCATCGAAGATCCAGGAGTGCTTAATGGCGTTCGCTTCAAGGACCATCATACCGCTACTTTTCGGGATAGCGCGCAGCCCTCTTAAAATCGGATCTGGCTCAACTGGGCTGGTGTCGGTTTCATCGGAGCCAGAGCTAAGTGGAACCGGTACCGGCCTCTTTGAATACGGACGGTTGGCGCGTCGGGTCCGGATGGCCTCCTCATTCTGTCTCGGGAATTCAACGATTGTTTCGCTTGCGAACTCTGGGGCTGGGGCGCGGACTGCGCTGTAGACGAGGAGAATGCTAAATCCCGTTAAGAAAAAGAAGATGGAACCGTTCTTGAGGAGGCGTTGAAAAAGTCTAGTCATCACGGTCACTGAATTCTCGGTTTTGAATGCGTGCAAGTCCAATCAAAGTCCAGCCGAGTCCGTGGAGAGCCCAAAGATGCCAGTAACCAATTTGAGCCAAGCGGGGTACTCGGTCGATGGCCTGTTCCTCAAGAAGTAGCCAGGATATCCATTCGCTGCCTAGAGGCAT
>JAYYQC010000485.1:0-5142 GCA_036128675.1 Myxococcota bacterium
ACCTACTCTACCGAGTAGAGTTCATTGTTGAAGGTCAACCCAGTGACCTCGCTCGTGTAATCTCCATTTGCATCCTGCGCTAGCTGAATATTGAGCACCGAAACACCGTAAGGACAGTCTTCCCCGGTCTCTAAAGTGCCCTCCGCGAAATATAGACGCCACTGAGCACCCGCTTGATTCCGCCACCAGAGCTGGTCGTCCTCTAATGAGACCTCAACTGAATGCCAGCCATTCTCGACCGGGCGACGCTCGTAGGCCCCGACCAAATCTGCGGCGGAGAGCGCGTCGATAGCGACCTGTTCAGGCAGCGCACACTCGCCATCGGTTTTTCTCGTTTGCTTAATCACAATTGGGACGTATCCGACCTCAAGACCATCAGGCGGTATCACCAAGAGTCCGGAGTCAAAGGACGCCAAGGTGCCTTCGGAAGGCTCCTGCAGGTAGCTCTCGTCAATCGACCAATGTAGGTGTATCGCTTCGATAATGGACTGCAGGCTGGCCTTCTCTTCATCGGTCCAGTTGTATTGCTGAAAGACTGGTTGGTCGACGAATCGGTACCACTGATACGTCACTCTTGAGCAATCGGCTAAGTCGGCGTCGAAAGTATTCAGGACCGGTCCGGGAATTTGCCAGGCACCGTCAAGAGGCTCCGCACTGTAGTCACTGGGCGAGCTGTTCGGCTCAAAGAACTCCTTATGATGCAAGAGTGTCTCAACGGGTACGTCATCGGCGCTGACCGCTACAACACTGTTATTCTCGTGGCGGAAATAGCGCGGAAACTTGGCCAAGCCATTCTCTCCATCTACCGTCCAGGTGAGTCCGAAGACATTGTCGCCAAAGACCTGTGGCGTGGCTACTTCGTTAATTCCCGTAATCACCTTTTCACTCTGGCGATAGGTCACCGAAGATGTAGATACCGACGGCCGAAACTGGCTATCTAACGAAATAGCGCCGGAGGGTGCGCTGCCGCCGGCTCTCCAAGCAGCCACTGCGTCGAAGAGAGCGCCTTTGGAGTAAAAGGTCACATCACGAACCAGCGTCGTCCTATTTTGGTTATCGATTGGAAATTGAAGCTGAGGAATTTTTGAATATATTACCCCGTTGGCGTCAGCGGCCTGAAATTGTGGTACGGTATTGATTTCCATCGAGCCGGCCAGTCCACTGCGAATTGGCCGCGCATCAAGACCACGGCCATGATCAAACGGATAATCCCGTGAGATTCGGCTCCAGGTTTCTGGTAAATAATACGCAAGCGGACCTTTAAAATTTGCGGAGTTCAAAAAGAGCGTCCAGCTCTGGTTCCCAGTCGGCTGAGGATCGGGGCGCGCATCGGTGAGTGGAAGCGCGATATATCCGTACCCGACCAGCTCTCCTTTCGGCTCTCCATCAAATGGCAAGCCATCAGGCGGAATCAACATGCGATTGCTTACTTGCGCGATACCCAAGAGATTATCGGAGAGAGGAACCGAGGAACCAAAGAACTGCCAGCCAGGCGATGCGATTTGGTTGTTGTAGCAATCGGGCGTCGCATTCATCGCATATTTGGGTGGACCATAATGAAAACGGTTGCCAACCCAATAACCTAGCCCCCCCTCCATCGTTTGAAAAACATCTTGATAGGTCGGTCCGCGCTCTGGCCAATTGTCTCGGGCCACCGTACCAACCGGGCAGAGTGGTTCCGTCGTATTGTCGGCGTTGTTTGGTGTAAACCAGGTTCCGGGTAAACCAATCTGAAAATGCGCAATCGGTTCAGCAACCAATGACCAGACCGATGAATAAAAGCTCGCACCATAACGGTAAGTATCAGGTGTGAAAGACGAGTAACTGCCGATATAACCGTGAAGCCCCTGGAACGTGTACTGGGTTGGGTCATCGATAGTAAAGGTTAAGCTGGCACTGTTATTTGTCTCATTGGCTTCAGGAAGCCCGCAGCTAGGGTCAACCCATACATGCGCTTGATGATTACCGGCTTCAGCCAGATAAGCCAGAACTGATCCGTTAAGAGCATCGGTGCTTGTCAACGACACTGTCTCCCCGGCTCCAATTGCATCAAGTGTCGTCGTTCCGGCGAAGCTCGTTGTCTCGCACAATATCCCCAGTTCTTGGTTTAGAAGAAAACCAATGACCACCGCTTCAGCCACCCTCTCGCCTTGATTGCGCACCTCCACCTGAAGTTCATGGGTCTCATCGTCGTAGAGGAATGCTTGAATGACAAGGTCTGGGCACGCATCGATGGTGCAATCCGTCACGCAGTCATTGTCTGGATCGGCGTCACAAGTGCCGCAGGCATCTTCTTCGGCCGAGCCCCCCCAGTCGCCATTACAATCTTGAACACAGTCGTTCGTCGGATCAGCATCACAGATCCCACAATTATCTTCTATCGCCTCGCCGTTGGGATTGCCCGCACAGTCGGAGCAGGACAAGCCATCACCATCACAGACACCACATGCATCGACGACAGCATCACCGCCAGAGACCCCTAAACAATCCTCAGGCAGTGAGTCAGCGCCGTCGTCAGGGGTGCAGCCCACCAATAGGATCACGCAAATAAGGGAAGTAGCGAGATGTTTCATCGAGGTTCTCCGAAGACGTTGTCGCGCAGCAACGGACACCACGCTTCGATACCCTAACCACGTAAGTCACCTCTCAGCAAACCAGAGCGCTTAGAAGCCTTCAGACGGAGCCCCAAGCTCTGCGGGCACCGGCGGACAATTGAGCATCTCTAAAAATGCCCCAACATCGCCAGGCTCATCTAAATCAATGCCTCGCACCAAGCGGTCAAGCATACCGACCGCCGAGGAATCTAGCTCTGCATCGTCATAGACCCGACCCATAAATCGAGTCAGTGACTCAATATGACCTCGATGACCGAAGGACCGGCGCTGGGCCGCTCCACGGAGCGTCGGTGTACGAAACGCGCCCAAGGAGCCTTCTTCGCCCTCCATCGATGCCAGCTTTTGTGCCCCGAAATTCACATCATCCGAATAGGGACCAACGCCTGAGAAAACATCATCCCATAGAAGTTCCATCCCTTCGGCTCGGCCGCGGTCTGGGATGTTATTGCCTGAGCCAATGCCGATATTATGAAAGAGGCCATCAGAGAAAGCCGGCCCGGCGTGGCAATCGACGCAACCCTCTTGCATAAACGTGACAGCACCGGCCAATTCGCGATTTGACATTTCGACCGCACCGCGTGCCCACTGATCAAACCGAGTATCCGAGCAGAGCAGCTGTCGCTCATAAGCCTCGATGACTTTACCGGTATTCGTGAAGATACGCTCCACGGTTTGTTGCTGAAGGCTCGACAACGCATCCCAGCTCGCCATCCCTGGACGTGAGCGCTGCGGTAGGCCATCAAGCGATGGCAGCGCCCCGAAGATGGCCTCATAAGGTTCGCGGTAATGCTCTGCGATAAAACGAGCAACCTCAACCCGGGTAAAATCCATCTCGGGATGACTCTCGATGGCCTTGATTGCTTGCGACCACAGGGAGTCAGCGCGTCCATCCCAGAACCAAAACGTCTGAAAAGCAGTTGCCTGCACCGGCATCGAGTGGCGACCACCTTCGCGGTCCTCGACACCGAGGGAGAGTGGCCGGGGATCGGACCAACCCTCATTCGGATCGTGACACGAAGCACAGGCGATGGTTCCATCCATACTCATCCGCGTATCAAAGAAGAGTGAACGTCCGAGCTGAACCGCAGCCGGTAGGTCTGCAACGCGGTTGGTAGGAGAAGGTGGTAAGGCCTCCACCGTCATCATCATCGCACGCAGCTTTTCGGAGTCTTCCTCCGCGAGTCCTTGGGTACATCCGGCGAGGCAAAGAGCAAGGATAACGGGAAGATACTTCATGAAACCTCCATGATGGATCCAGACACTTCGCCGAAGGAGCTCTAGCCTTTAAGAGAAGGTCTAAAGAATTCATTCAAGCTCGGTCGCGGTAGTTACGGCTGTCCCACAAACGTCTGTTTGCGGACTCTATCCATTCTTAGACTTCACGCGGTCGAGGATTGTCAGAATTTTTTGAAAATGACGTCGAAATTACGATGAACAGGTGCGAACGCTACGGAGACGTCGCGCTGCGGACCAGCCGAAATCCGAGGTCGGTCGTCCGAACACCAGGCGTACTATCACCACGGTTTGAGACCCGCGCTGCGCCTTCGGCGGCCCACCAGCTCCCGCCACGCTCAACCCGATAGGAAATCTCGCTGTGTCCTTCATAATCCACCAACTCACTGCCTCCGGGGTAATCGTCATGCCAATCCCAGACCCACTCCCAGACATTCCCTGACATATCGTAAAGTCCCCAAGCATTGGGTTTCTTCAAACCAACCGGATGCGTCGTCCCGTTGGCGTTCGTATCAAACCAGGCGACCTCGTCTGCCTTAGACGACCCTGCATACGCGTGTGACTCCCCCGCTCGAGCTGCGTACTCCCACTCGGCCTCCGTCGGTAAACGATAGCCGGTGCAGGTCTTCTCCCAGCGTGTTCTCTGCCGCTCGCCGCTGTAGCAGCGCGTGAACCCATCGCGGTCGCTCAGCTTATTTGCGTAAGTTATCGCGTTGTACCAGGTGACCATTTCGACTGGACACGTACCGCCGCATTTTGCGAACTCAGAGGGGTTTACGCCCATCAACGCCTTGTAATCAGCCTGGGTGACCTCATACCGATCGATGTAGAAGTCCTTGGTTATGATCACTTTCTGCTCGACCGCATCCTCAAACCAGCCCGCGCTTATCTCGCGCGTGAAGCTCCCCGCCTTGATCAAAACCATCTCGGGCTTGCCCGACTTTGGTGCTGGAAGACTTCGCTTTGCTTCTGCTCGCGTTTTTAGAGGACCAGGCGTCGCGGCGAGGATACCGGTGGTGCAGAGTGCGATAAGAATCAATTTGAGTCGAAGCATCAAAGCACCTTGCAGAAAGACAGCTCAATCCCATCGAAGTCTGGGTTTCTTGACCCGACACTATGCAAACTCACAAGGCAGATTCAAACCTTTTTAAGTGGCGAGGCCCTCGACTCCATACCGGTCAGACTTGATGTACTGGGGTCTTTTCCTGTTTACTCGCGATGCTGTAGATAGACATCAGGAGGCACCATGAAATGTCCACGCACCGGTACCGACCTTAAAGAAATTGAAATAGAC